>NZ_LZJG01000133.1:0-21178 GCF_001667785.1 Mycobacterium sp. E3247
AATCGACGTCCAGACGGCCGAAATATGTCAATATCGTTGACATGGTCCTCGCCGAAGACGCCCCGCTCGGTTACCTGCTCTATCGGGTGGCGAGCCTGCTGCGACCGGAGGTGTCCGCGGTGTTGGGCCCGCTCGGTCTGACGCTGCCCGAATTCGTCTGCCTGCGCATGCTTTCGATGTTTCCCGGGACGTCGAGCGCCGAGCTGTCCCGGCAGGCTGGGGTCACCCCGCAGGCGATGAACACCGTGCTGCGCAAGCTGGAAGACATTGGCGCCGTGGCGCGTCCGACATCGGTGTCCAGCGGCCGCGCCCTACCCGCCACGCTGACCGGGCAGGGCCGGGCCCTGCTGAAGCGCGCGGAAGGCGCGGTGCGGAACGCCGATGCCCGCATCCTGGCGAAGCTGACCGAGCCTCAGCAGCGCGAGTTCAAGCGGATGCTCGACAAGCTCGGGTCCGACTGAGCGGCAACTAAGCCGTCTGGATGCGGGCCCAGGGCCGGGCCTCTTCCAGTTCGTAGGCCAGCTCGAGCAGCAGCGCCTCCTGCCCGACGTCGGCCGAGAACATCATGCCGACCGGCATGCCGTCGTCGGACTGCGCCAACGGAAGTGAGATCGCCGGCTCGCCGGTGACGTTCTGCAGCGGGGTGAACGACACCCAGTCGATCAGCCGCTCGATGACCTGGTGGTAGTCGGTGGGTGCCAGGTAGCCGATGCGGGGCGTCTCGTCGGCGAGCGTCGGGGTCAGCACGACGTCGTAGGTGCCGAAGAATTGCGCGGTACGCCTACGGATTCGGCGCAGGCGCATGATGGCCAGAGGCAATCGGTGGATGTTGCGGCCGGTGTGTCGCTCCAGACCGAGCGTCAGGCTGTCCAACCGCCCGCGGTCGAACGTCTTGCCGAACATGTGCCGGCCGCTGCGCACCTGGGCCAGCGCGAGAAATCCCCAGTAGAGGACGAAATCGTCGACGAAGCTGGCCGGCACCGGGGGCTCATCGAGGTATTCGACACGGTGCCCCAACTCCTCGAGAAGGCCGGCGGACTTCAGCGTCAGCTCGCGTACCTGGGGGCTGCAGTCGCGTTGCACCGACCGGGTCAGCACGGCGATCCGCAGCCGCTGTCTGCCGGGCCCGGTGACGTCCCCGACGGACGCCAGTTTCGGGTTGCGCCAGATGCGTTCGGCCTCCCGGTAGAGCGCCGCGGTGTCACGCACCGACCGGGTCACCACACCGTTGGCGACGATGCCCACCGGCATCCGGCGCAGGTGGGCGTCCAGCGGCAGCCGCCCGCGCGAGGGCTTCAGCCCGACGAGCCCGTTGCAGGCGGCGGGGATGCGGATAGAGCCGCCGCCGTCGTTGGCGTGGGCGATGGGCACCACGCCGGCGGCAACGAACGCACCCGAGCCCGACGAGGAAGCGCCGGCGCTGTAGTCGGTGTTCCACGGGTTGCGGACCGGCCCCAGCCGTGGGTGTTCGGCCGACGCGCTGAATCCGAATTCCGACAGCTGCGTCTTGCCCACGGGGGCCAGCCCGGTGGCCAGGAACAGCCGGGTGAATTCGCCGTCGGAGGCGGCATTCCACGGCGTCCACGCGTCGGTGCCGTGCATCGTCGGCTGGCCGGCGATGTCGACGTTGTCCTTGAGGAACGTCGGGACGCCGTCAAAGAAGCCGCTCGCCGCCGGGGCGGTTCGCGCCTGCTGGAACGCCGCATACGCCAGGCCGTTGAGGATCGGATCGACGGCCTCGGTGCGGGCGATGGCGGCCTCGACGACCTCCGCCCTGCTCACCCACCCGGCCTGGATGGCGTGGGCGAGGCCCACCGCGTCCAGATCACCGAGGGCGTCGTCGCCGAACGCGTGCACGTGTCGCATAGCACCAGACGCTAACGCGCGCGTGCCCGCGGGTTAAGCCTGGCCCACCTCGAAGCGAACGAAGCGCGTCACCGTGACACCGGCCTCGTCGAGCAGCGCCTTGACCGTCTTCTTGCTGTCGGACACCGACGGCTGCTCCAGCAGCACCGCGTCCTTGAAGAATCCGTTCAGCCGGCCCTCGACGATCTTGGGCAGCGCCTGCTCCGGCTTGCCCTCGGCCTTGGCCGTTTCCTCGGCGATGCGGCGCTCGCTGGCCACGACGTCTTCGGGGACGTCGTCGCGCGAGAGGAAGCGCGCCTTGAGCGCGGCGATCTGGAGCGCGACCGTGTGGGCCGCGTCTTTGTTTTCGCCGCTGAACTCCACCAGCACGCCGACTGCCGGGGGCAGGTCGGCGGCGCGCTTGTGCAGGTAGGCCTCGACGTTGCCGTCGAAGTACTGCACGCGCCGCAACTCGAGCTTCTCGCCGATCTTGGCCGACAGGTCGGCGATGGCCTGCTCGACGGTCTTAGTCGCCGATCCCAAAGAAATAGGAGCCGCCTTGAGCGTCTCGACGTCGGCGGCCTTCGCGGCCAGCGCGGCGTCGACGACCTGGTCGGCCAGGGCCTGGAACTCGGCGTTCTTGGCGACGAAGTCGGTCTCGGAGTTCAGCTCGATCAGCGCGCCGCCCTTGGCCGCGACCAGACCCTCGGCCGTGGCGCGCTCGGCGCGCTTGCCCACGTCCTTGGCGCCCTTGATGCGCAGCGCCTCGACCGCCTTGTCGAAGTCGCCGTCGCTCTCGGCCAGCGCGTTCTTGCAGTCCAGCATGCCGGCGCCGGTGAGCTCCCGAAGCTTCTTGACGTCGGCGGCGGTGAAGTTGGCCATATCAGCCTTCCGTGGGTGTGGATTCGGGCGCGCCCGCAGCAGCATCGGTGGGGGCGCTGGCAGCGGCGGAGGCCAGCAGTTCCTGCTCCCATTCGGGCAGCGGCTCGGCGGCTTCCGCCTCGGGCTTGCCGTCGCCGCGGCCGACTCCGGCGCGCGCCTGCAGGCCCTCGGCGACCGCGGAGGCGATCACCTTGGTCAGCAGCGCGGCCGAGCGAATCGCGTCGTCGTTGCCGGGGATCGGGTAGTCGACCTCGTCGGGGTCGCAGTTGGTGTCCAGGATCGCGATGACCGGGATGCCCAGCTTGCGGGCCTCGCCGACGGCGATGTGCTCCTTGTTGGTGTCGACCACCCAGATCGCCGACGGCACCTTGGCCATGTCGCGGATACCGCCCAGGCTTCGCTCCAGCTTGTTCTTCTCCCTGGTCAGCATCAAGATTTCCTTCTTGGTGCGACCCTCGAAGCCACCGGTCTGCTCCATCGCCTCGAGCTCCTTGAGGCGCTGCAGCCGCTTGTGCACGGTGGAGAAGTTGGTGAGCATGCCGCCCAGCCAGCGCTGGTTCACATACGGCATGCCGACGCGGGTGGCCTCGGCGGCGACCGATTCCTGGGCCTGCTTCTTGGTGCCGACGAACAGCACCGTGCCGCCGTGGGCGACGGTCTCCTTGACGAACTCGTACGCCTTGTCGATGAAGGTCAGCGTCTGCTGCAGGTCGATGATGTAGATGCCGTTGCGGTCGGTGAAGATGAACCGCTTCATCTTGGGGTTCCAGCGACGGGTCTGGTGCCCGAAGTGAGTGCCGCTGTCGAGCAGCTGCTTCATGGTTACGACGGCCATGGTTGCGCCTTACTTGTGTCGGTTGTCGCCCGGCATCGGGTGAAGCCGGGCCCTGGCGCCTGCTGCGAGCCGGACCCAGTTAAGGGACCGCCCGGCACGCGGTGCGAACTCCTAGTGGAACGGGAGACGCGGGGCGGACGCGCGAAGTCAGCCCGCGGACGAGCTGCGACCAGCAGTTTACACCGACTCAGCAGGTGGTTTTGCACAGCATCGGCGGGCCTGAGTGGTGCGGGCGCCGGCGGGGCAGTGAACTGAGCGGATGCGACGGGCCTGGTGGCTTTTAGTGTGGCTGACGGCGCTTATCGCGGCGCCCGCCGCCGCGGACGACGCGCGCCTGGACTGGCCGTTGCGCCCGCCCCCGGCCCCGGCCGTGGGCCGGGGCTTCGACGCCCCGTCACCGGATTGGAAGCCCGGACATCGCGGGGTGGACCTGCCCGGCGCTCCCGGCCAGCCCGTGTATGCGGCGGGCGGCGCCACCGTGGTGTTCGCCGGGCAGCTGGCGGGACGGCCGGTGGTGTCGCTGGCCCACCCGGGCGGGTTGCACACCAGCTACGAGCCGGTCCGGGCCGCGGTGCGGGCGGGTCAGGCGGTGACGGCCCAGACGGTGATCGGCTCGTTGGAGGCCGGGCATGCCGGTTGCCGGGCCGCGGCATGTCTGCATTGGGGTGCGATGTGGGGTCCGGCGTCCGGCGCCCACTATGTCGATCCGCTGGGCCTGGTGAAGTCGACCCCGATCCGGCTCAAACCGCTGGACGGATGAGGGCGCTTCGCGGCTTCGCGTGTGCGTCCAGGGCTTTGCGTGTGCGCCCGGGGCGCGAATCTCCCGGATTTTGCGCCGCCAACGCACACCCGACGCCGTCAATGCAGACCCTCACGCCCGCGGGTGCGCCTGATCATGCACCGCGCGCAATCGGGAGACGGCGACGTGGGTGTAGAGCTGGGTGGTCGCCAGGCTGGAATGGCCGAGCAGCTCCTGCACCACCCGCAGGTCGGCCCCGCCTTCGAGCAGGTGCGTCGCCGCGCTGTGCCGCAGCCCGTGCGGCCCCATGTCGGGCGCACCGTCCACCGCGGCGACCGTCTGGTGCACGACGGTGCGGGCCTGGCGCACGTCGAGGCGCCGCCCGCGCGCACCCAGCAGCAGCGCGGGGCCCGACTCCGCGGTCACCAGCGTGGGCCGTCCGTCGTGCAGCCAGGCGCGCAGCGCCTCGGCGGCCGGCATCCCGAAGGGCACGGTGCGCTGCTTGTGGCCCTTGCCCAGCACGCGGATCACCCGATGTCCGGTGTCCACGTCGTCGACGTCCAGGCCGCACAGCTCGCTCACCCGGATTCCGGTGGCATACAACATCTCGACGATCAGCCGGTCCCGTAACGCCATCGGATCCCCTTGCTGGGCACCGGATTTCGCGGCGGCCATGGCGTCGAGCGCTTGGTCCTGGCGCAGCACCGCCGGCAGGGTGCGATGCGCCTTGGGCACCTGGAGCCGGGCGGCGGGGTCCCCGGCCAGCAGGCCGCGCCGCGCGGCCCATGCGGTGAACGCCTTGACCGCCGAGGTGCGACGCGCCAGGGTCGTGCGCGCCGCACCGGCCGCGGCCGTGGCCGACAACCAGGAGCGCAAGAGCGGCAGGCTCAACGCGTCCAGACCCGCGCCGCGGTCAGCGAGGAACGTCAGCAGCGAGCGCAGGTCGCCGAGGTAGGCCCGACGGGTGTGCGCCGAACGGCCGCACTGCAGCGCCAGGTACTCGTCGAACTCCTCGAGGATGGCCTCCACGCCTGCAACGTTCGCAGGAGCCGGGGACCTGAATCAGCCGACGCGCCGAAGCGTGTCCGGGGTGAGATCTTTCAGCGTCGGATATCCGTCGACGGCCATGATCAGGTCGGCTTCGGCGAGCATCATCCGCAGCACGTGCACAATGCCGTCCACCCCGCCGAGAGCCAGACCGTAGGCGTACGGACGACCGACGCCCACCGCGGTCGCGCCCAGCGCGAGCGCCTTGACGATGTCGGCGCCGTTGCGGATGCCCGAATCGAACAGCACCGGGAGGCCGTCGGCCGCCTCCACCACCCCCGGCAGGCAATCGAGAGCGGGCAGTCCGCCGTTGGCCTGCCGGCCGCCATGCGTCGAGCAGTAGATGCCGTCAACGCCACCGTCCCTGGCGCGCCGGGCGTCGTCGGGATGGCAGATGCCCTTGATGATGAGCGGCAGCTTGGTCAGCGATCGCAGCCACGGCAGGTCGTCCCACGTCAACGGATTGCCGAACGTCGTGACCCACTGCAGCACAGTGGCTTGCGGGTCCTCCTCGGGTGGGCGCTGCAGGCCGGCGCGAAAGACCGGGTCGCTGGTGTAGTTGCTCAGGCACAGCCCGCGCAACTGCGGAAAGTTCGCCGTGCTGAGGTCGCGCGGACGCCAGCCGGGGATCCAGGTGTCCAGAGTGACGATGATGCCCTTGTAACCGGCGGCCTCGGCCCGCTGAACAAGGCTGGCGGCGATCTCACGATTCTTCGGCGTGTACAGCTGAAAAAACCCGGGGGTGTCGCCCAATTGTGCGGCGACGTCTTCCAACGGGTCGGCGGTCAGGGTGGAAACGACCATCGGGACACCCGTGGCCGCCGCGGCGCGCGCGGTGGCCAGGTCGCCGTGGCCATCTTGAGCACAGATGCCGATGACGCCGATCGGGGCCATGAACACCGGCGACGGCAGGGTCAGGCCGAACATCTCTACCGACAGGTCACGCTCGGCGGCGCCGACGAACATACGGGGCATCAAACCCCAGCGGTCGAACGCCTCGCGATTGGCCCGCTGGGTGCGCTCGTCGCCGGCTCCGCCGGTGACATAGGACCACACCGACGGCGACATGGCCCGCTCGGCCCGGGCCTCGAGCTCCGCGAAGGCCATCGGCAGCGCGGGCGCCACCCCACCCAGGCCCTTGAAGTAGATCTCGTTCTGGTAATCGCCGAAGTGCGCCATGGGATAAGAGGATGCCAGCCGGCAGCCGGGCCGACGAACCCGCTACGAGGCCCCGGCCTCCGCCTCGGACAGTTCCCTCTTCCATTGCCGGAACGTCTCTTCGGTGCGGCCGCGCCGCCAGTAACCCGAGATGGACGACGCCCACCTGGCGTCCACGCCGCGCTCCTTGCGGATGTAGGGCCGCAGGTTGTGCATGACGCTTTGGGCCTCGCCGTGGATGAAGACGTGCACCTGGCCGGGCAGCCACGGCGTGGTGGTGACCGCCTCGATCAGCGGGGCGTGGTCGCCGGCGCGGTCCTCGGGAACCAGGTCGGCGCGGCCACCGCGATACACCCAGTGCACCTCGACGCCCTCCGGCGCGGTTAGCGGGATCTCGTCTTCCTGGCCCGCCACCTCAATGAACGCCTTGCCGACGGCGTCGGGGGGCAACGCTTCCAGCGCCGCGGCGATCGCGGGCAGCGCGGATTCGTCGCCGGCCAGCAGATGCCAGTCGGCGGCCGGGTCGGGCGTGTAGGCCCCGCCGGGACCCATCAAGAAGATCCGCTGGCCGGGCTCGGCGGCGGCCGCCCACTGGCCGGCGATCCCGTGCTCGCCGTGGGTGACGATGTTCAGGGTGATCTCGCGGGCCGCCACGTCGACGTGGCGGACCGTCATGGTCCGGACCGACGGCCTCTTCTCCGGGGGCAGCTCGGCGAAGCTGTCCAGCGTCAACGGCTGGGGCAGTTCCGCGACGTCGACGTCATCGGAGACGAACACCAACTTGACGTAGGAGTCGGTGAATTTGCTGGGCACGAAGGCGTCGAAATCCACGCCCCTCAGTACCACCGCGACCATGTGCGGTGTGAGTTCTTTCGTATCGACAACCTCGAAGCGTTGCAGAGGTCGACCCGCCACTTGTCCTCCCGTCCAGACCCGGCCCCCGGTCGACTATACGAGCCGCGTTGTCGGCGCAGCTTGACCGCCGGCGGCCCGGACAAGGCGCCATCGACCGTCCTGGCGCTGCACCAGCCCGGCCAGCTCCAGGATCGCCAGCGGCCCCAGCACGCGCTCGGGGGCCAGCCCCGACGCGACCGCGAGCTGCTCGACGGTGGCCGCGCCGCGGCCCGGCAGCGCCTCGTAAACCCGGCGCTCGGCGTCGCCGAGCCCGTCGAGCGCGGTAGCGGGGCGTGGTTCGTCGGCCGCCAACTCACCGATGCGGCCGATGAGCTCGACGACGTGGTCGGCCCGGGTCACCAGCTCGGCCCCGCCGCGCAGCAGCGCGTGGCACCCGGCCGACGCCGACGAGGTCACCGGCCCGGGCACGGCGGCCACCGCCCGTCCCAGCGCCCGCGCCCAGGCGGCGGTGTTCGCCGCGCCGCTGCGCAGCCCGGCTTCCACCACCACCGCGGCGCCGGCGACGGCGGCCACCAGGCGGTTGCGGGTCAGGAATCGGTGGCGAGCCGGCCGGACACCGGGCGGGTACTCGGTGAACAGCAGCCCGTGCTGGCCGATGCGATGCAGTAACGCCGAGTGACCGCTCGGATAGGGGACGTCCAGCCCGCCGGCGAGGACGGCCACGGTGATCCCGTCGGCGTTGAGCGCCGCGCGGTGCGCCGCGCCGTCGATGCCGTACGCGCCGCCGGAGACGACGGCGACCTCACGTTGCGCCAGCCCGACGGCCAAGTCGTCGGCGACCTGCTCGCCGTATGCCGTCGCGGCCCGAGTCCCCACCACGGCTGCCGCGCGATGCGCCACCTCGTCGAGCCGGCTGGGGCCCTGCGCCCACAGCACCATCGGCGTCCCGCCGCGCGCCTTGACCGAAGCGCCCCCGAACGCCGCGAATGCCAGCAGCGGCCACTCGTCATCGTCGGGGGTGATCAGGCGTCCGCCACGGTTGGCGAGGAGCTCGAGGTCGGCCGCGGCGCAGTCGATTTCGCGCCTCGCCTCGGTGTGTCGCGCCAGCTCGTCGTCCACCAGGCCGCGGCGCACCCGGTCGGCGGCCTCCACCGGGCCGACGGACCGCACCAGGGCGGTGAGCTGGGCGCACGGCGGCTCGGCCACCCGGGACAGGTATGCCCAAGCGCGCAGCACGGGATCGTCGATAGCGGTCAGCATGGCCGTGTTCGCAGTTCCAAGCATTCGCCAAGGATCCGTTTAGCCGCGTGCGCGAACGTGTTGTCGTCGAACCCCATTCGCCATCGCTCAGCCGGCAACGAACGGAGGGAACCGTGATCATCTGCCAGCCGACCCGGCTCGCCGCGCCCGCCCGGCCCGTCAACCCCTGGGCGATCGCGGCGTTCGCCCTGAGCCTGGTCAGCTGGTGCGGGTTGCCCATTCCGATCCTGAGCGGCGCGCTGGCGTCCGTGGCGTTGCGCGACATGGAACACCGCGGCGAAGGCGGTCGCGCGATGGCGCAGTTCGCCCGGGCGTTCGCCATCCTGGTGACCGCGGCGATCGTAGTCCGGGGCGGGCACAACGACTGGCTGACCAGGGCGTACTGGTGATCCGGCGCTCATCGCGCCGCCCCCGACTGCCGGAAGCTGAGCGCGGCCGCGACCTCCTCGGGTCCCGGCGACACCCCGCCGGCGAGGTCGGTCAGGCTCCACGCGACTCGCAGGGTGCGGTCCAGGCCCCGGATGCTGAGCAGCCCCAGGTCCAGCGCCTTCTGCAGTGGGGCCATGGTGGTGTTGCCGGGACGGAACTTTCGGCGCAGCAGCGCCCCGCTCACCTCGGCGTTGGTGCGGAACCCGTACGGTCGCCAGCGCTGGGCCGCCGCCGCACGGGCCTGCGCCACCCGCTGCCGCACCTGTGCCGTCGACTCGGCCTGGACGCCCGAGAAGGCGCCTGCCCGCACCGCATGCATCTGCACCCGCAGGTCGACCCGGTCGAGCAGGGGCCCGGACAACTTCCCCAGGTAGCGGCGCTTGACCGCGGCCGCACAGATGCAGTCCTGCGGGTCGGCGGGCGCGCATGGGCACAGGTTGGCCGCCATCACCAGCTGGAACCGCGCCGGGTAACACGCCACCCCGTCGCGGCGGGCGAGACGAATCTCCCCGTCCTCCAACGGGGTTCGCAACGCCTCCAGCGCATGCACGCTGATCTCCGCGCATTCGTCGAGGAAAAGCACGCCGCGGTGCGCGCGGCTCACGGCGCCCGGGCGCGCCATGCCCGAGCCGCCGCCGACGAGCGCCGCCACGCTGGAGCTGTGATGTGGCGCCACGAACGGCGGGATGGTGATCAGCGGCGTGTCCCCCGACAGCAGGCCGGCCACCGAATGGATCGCGGTGACCTCCAGTGACTCGCTCTCCGACAGCGGCGGAAGCAGGCCCGGAAGTCGTTGGGCAAGCATCGTTTTCCCGACGCCCGGCGGGCCGGTGAGCATGAGGTGGTGCGCCCCGGCGGCGGCCACCTCCACCGCGAAGCGCGCCTGCGTCTGCCCGACCACCTCAGCGAGATCCACCGAGAGTTCCGGCGCGGTGGCCGTCGCGGTGATTCTGTCCTCCAAAGCGGCCGACGCGCCGAGCCACTTCTGCAACTGCCCCAGCGTGCGCACGCCCCAGACCTCGATGCCGTCGACCAGGCTGGCCTCGGCCAGATTGTCCACCGGGACGACGACGGCCGGCCAGCCGTCGCGTTTGGCGGCCAGCACCGCCGGCAGCACGCCGCGCACCGGGCGGACCCGGCCATCCAGCGACAGCTCACCCAGAAGCACCGTCTTCTCCAGGCGCTCCCACGGGTTCTTACGCTGCGCCGACAAGACGGCCGCGGCCAAGGCGATGTCGTAGACCGAGCCCATCTTCGGCAGCGTCGCCGGGGAGAGCGCCAGCGTGAGCCGCGCCATCGGCCAGCTGTTGCCGCAATTGGCCACCGCCGCCCGCACCCGGTCCCGGGACTCCTGCAGGGCGGCGTCGGGCAGACCCACCAGGTGCACGCCCGGCAGACCGGAGGTGATGTCGGCCTCGATCTCCACGATCTGCCCGTCCACCCCGCGCACGGCGACCGAGAAGGCGCGCCCCAGCGCCATCAGCCGATCCCTTGCAGGTGGGTGATTTCCGGGGTGCGCCGGCGCCCGATCCGCACCTGGATCACGTCGATGCGAAGCCCGGCCCAGCGGGTGTCCTGGGCGGCCAGCCACAGCCCGGCCAGCCGGCGCAGCCTGCGCACCTTACGCTCGGTGACCGCGTACGGCAGCCCGCCGTAGCCGTCGCCGGTACGGGTTTTCACCTCGACGAACACCACCGTGCGGGCGGCCTCGTCGCAGGCCACGACGTCGAGTTCGCCGTAGCGGCAGCGCCAGTTGCGGTGCAGCACGCGCAATCCCATCTTCGTCAGATGGTCCACCGCCAGCGCCTCGCCCATCGCCCCGAGCTGGACCCGGGTCATCGTCGTTTCGGTCGTCATGGGGCAACTGTGCGCAACGGCCACGACAAGGCCGGCCGCGGCGGCGCCGGCGGGCCCGGCCGGGCGACCGGTTATCCCCAGCGCCGCGTTCATCCACAGCCGGCGGGAAACGACTAGCTGATTCGATCCGCTCGGGTGTAGACGTTCATCGAGTCCTCGCGCAGGAACGCCACCAAAGTGATCCCGGACTCCTCGGCCAACGAGACCGCCAGCGACGACGGCGCGGACACCGCGGCGAGCACCGGAATCCCGGCCAGCACGGCCTTCTGCGTCAGCTCGAAGGAGGCCCGACCACTGACCAGGAGCACCGAGCCCGCCAGCGGGAGCCGCCGGTGTTCCAGCGCCCAGCCGATGACCTTGTCGACCGCATTGTGCCTGCCCACGTCCTCGCGCACCACCAGCATGGTGCCGTCGACGCCGAACAGCGCGGCAGCGTGCAGCCCCCCGGTGCTGTCGAAAACCTTTTGCGCCGAACGCAGTTGGGTGGGCATCGCCTTGAGCGTCGCCGCCGCGACGGTGGCGGGATCCGCGCCGGGCGCGAAGCGGCCGACCAACCGCACCGCGTCCAGCGACGCCTTTCCGCACACCCCGCACGACGAGGTGGTGTAGAAGTTGCGGGTGACGTCGAGGGTGGGCGCGGGGACGCCGGCGGCCAGCGTCACGTCGAGGACGTTGTAGGTGTTCGCGCCGTCGACGGCGCCGCCGCAGTACCGGATGGTCTGCACGTCGTCGCGGCCGGCGATGATCCCCTCGGTCAGCAGAAAGCCTTGGGCCAGTTCGAAATCCGCGCCGGGCGTGCGCATCGTCACGGTGACCGCCGCGCCGTTCACCCGGATCTCCAGCGGCTCCTCGACGACGAGCGTCTCCGGCCGGGTGATCGCTTTACCGGCGGAGAGGTGCTTGACCCGCCGGCGTGCGGTTACGTGCCGCACTGGGCGATTTCACCGCCAGCCGGGCGCACGGCGCAACGCGGGGACATCACGCAGCCAAAGCTACCCTGGTCGACGTCACACCGCCGAAGCCAGCGCCGCCAGGGTTTCCGCCGACGAGTGCAGCGGCCGCCAGCCGAGCTGGGTGCGCGCTTTGGTGGTGTCCATGACCATCGACGTGCGCGCGGTGTGCAGCCACTCCAGCATCGACGGGACCAGCGGGACCCGCGACAGCGCCGCCGACGCGGTGGAGGCGGCGACCGCCGGCACCCGCACCGGACGGCCACCCAGGGCCCGGGCCACGTCGCCGACCGTCACCACACCGTCACCGGCGATGTTGTAGGCGCCGGGCGGCGCCGGGGCGGTGGCCGCCAGCGCGATCGCGCTCGCGACGTCGTCGTGGTGCACCAGCTGCAAGGGAATGCCGGGATCCGGCACGACCGGCTTCAGGATCGGCACCGCCTTGACCACGGCGCGCATCGGGCCGGGCAGCTGGTTCCACGGCATCGCGTCGGCCAGGACGGTGGCGTTGGGCCCCGCGACGATGCACGGCCGCAGCACGAACACCTCGAGCGGCGAGTCCTTCGTGATCTCACCGAGCAGCGCCTCGCACGCCGCCTTCTGCGCGGAGTAGTAGTGCTCGTCGGAGCCTCGCGCCGGGACGTCTTCGGTGAGCGGGTCGGGGTTGTCGGCGTGGTAGCCGTAGGCCGCCACCGACGAGGTGTACACCAGGCGGCGCGTCCGCTCGCTGGCCACGGTCGCCTCGAAGACGTTGCGGGTGCCCTGCAGGTTGATGCGGGCGCTCTCTTCCCGCGAACCCATGATGATGAAAGCCAGGTGGATCACCACGTCGGCCTGCGCCACCAGGGCGTCGACGGCATCGCGATCCAGGATGTCGCCCTGCTGATAGCTGGTCTTCAGCCAGCCGCGCGACGACGGGTCGAACGGCCGGCGCGCCATCCCGACGATGGCGTCCACGGCGGGTTCGCGCTCCAGCGCCGTCACCGCCGACATGCCGATCTCGCCGGTCGGCCCGGTCACCGCGACCGTAATTCCCATCCCAAGGCTCTTGCCCGGCCGGGGCCCGGCGAAACCACGGGTGGGAAACATCACCCCGGGAACGGCGCGGGGTGCCGCCATTTGTGAGCGCCGGACGCGCGGGTACCCGTATTGTCAGCAAATGTTTTCGCCGGCCCGTGGCCGGCAGCCCGGGGCGCGTGGATTTCGGTGCAATCGCACCGAACATCGTGTGAGGCTCGCGCCGAGGACCGATAATCTACGGCGATCAGGCGCGGGGTCATACTGCCGACTGCGCAGGAAATGAGGCACAACATGGGGGACGAATCGACGGCCGACGGCGGCTCGACGCCCGGCGGTGAGAAGGCCGACCCGGGTACCGTTTTCGCCGCGCTGGCCGAGATCATCTACCAGGGCTCCGACGCCGGCCAGATGTATGCGGCCATCTGCGTCGCCGCCACCCTGGTCGTCCCCGGGTGTGACCACGCCAGCCTTTTGGTGCGCGAGGGCGACCGCTACGTCACGGTGGGCGCGAGCGACCGGTTGGCGCAGCACGTCGACGAGCTGGAACGACGTTCGGGGGACGGACCCTGCATCGACGCCATCGAGGAGGAGACGCCCCAGATCGATCCGGACCTCACCACGCCGTCGCTGTGGCCCAAGCTCGCGAAGGTCCTGGTGGCCGAGACCCCGGTGCGCGGGGCGATGGGCTTCCGGCTGCTGATGGACAAGCGCAAGGGCGCCGCGCTCAACCTCTTCAGCGACACTGCCAACGTGTTCGACGCCGAGTCGGCCGGACGCGGGGCGCTGCTGGCCGCGTTCGCCAGCGTGGCCATCAACGCGGTCGCCAAGGGTGAGGACGCCACCAGCCTGCGCCGGGGGCTGCTGAGCAACCGGGAGATCGGTAAGGCGGTCGGCATGTTGATGCTGCTCCACGACATGACCGAGGAGGAGGCGTTCGACCTGCTGCGGCGCCATTCCCAGGCATTGAACATCAAGCTGGCCGATGTGGCGCGGGAGGTCATCGACCGCCGCGGCGAACTGCCGGCCCCGGAGGACAAGCAGGCGGCGGGCGACGGCTAGCGCCGGCTATTCCGGCAGCCGCAGCTCGGGCTTTTCCACCTCTTCGATGTTGACGTCCTTGAACGTCACCACCCGGACCTGTTTGACGAACCGCGCCGGACGGTACATGTCCCACACCCAGGCGTCGGACAGTCGCAGCTCGAAGTACACCTCGCCGTCGGCGTTGCGGGGCACCATCTCCACGCTGTTGGCCAGGTAGAAGCGCCGTTCGGTTTCCACCACGTAGCTGAACTGGCCGACGATGTCCTTGTATTCGCGGTACAGCGAGAGCTCCATCTCGGTTTCGTACTTTTCGAGATCCTCGGCACTCATCTGCTCAGACGTCCTTCTCGGAGAAACACTTCCCCGGCGTTCCGCCCGGGGAATCTTCGACCCATCTTTCCTCACCGATATTCGCCGCGTGCGGGCGAGGGTCCGGCCCGCATTCCGCCACCACGCGGCCGCCCGCCGTCTCTGACCCTAGGGCCACCCGCCGCACATTGATGAACGAATGGCGATGTTCGGGGCAGGGACCCAGCCGGGTGAGGGCCGCGCTGTGTGCCGGTGTGCCGTAGCCCTTGTGCTCGGCGAAGCCGTACCCCGGGTGCTCGGCGTCCATGGCCACCATCAGCCGGTCCCGGCTCACCTTCGCCAGCACGCTGGCCGCGGCGATGCACGCCGCCACCGCGTCTCCGCCGATCACCGGCAGCGACGGCACCGGCAGGCCGGGCACCCGGAATCCGTCGCTGAGCACATACCCGGGCCGCAGCGACAGGCCGGCCACGGCGCGGCGCATGCCTTCGATGTTGGCGACGTGCACGCCGCGCCGGTCGACTTCGGCCGGCGGGATGAACACCACGTGGTAGGCCAGCGCGTAACGCCGGATCAACGGGAACAGCCTCTCCCGGGCGCTCTCGGTGAGCTTCTTCGAGTCATCAAGCGCGGCAAGGCTTTCCAACCGCCCCTGCCCGAGCACGCAGGCCGCCACCACCAGTGGGCCCGCGCAGGCGCCGCGGCCGACTTCGTCCACGCCGGCCACCGGCCCCAGACCGCTGCGGTACAGGGCGGACTCCAGGGTGCGCAATCCGGACGACTTGCGGATCACCGTCCGCGGCGGCCACGTCCGGGTCATGGTCGCGCCATGGCTACTGATGTTGCTGCGGGTTCACCGAAGAAACGCCACCCCATCGTCCCGGCGGCCACACGATGAACCTCGCCTTGCCGATCACGTTGGACACGGGAACCGTTCCCGACGTCGGATCGCCCGTGCACAACACCCCTTTGAGCGCCTCGGCCGGGACGCTGGTGCAGTGGGCACGCGAATCCGCCGAGTGCGTCCTGTTGTCACCCATCACCCACAGCCGCCCCTGCGGGACGGTGACCGGCCCGAACTCGCTGCCCAGGCACGGGTAGACCGCGGGGTCGGCCATCATGGTGGCCGGGTCCAGGTAGGGCTCCTTGAGCGGCTTGCCGTCGACCGTCAGACCGGTGTCCGCCCGGCACTGCACCGTCTGCCCACCGACCGCGATGACCCGCTTGACCAAGTCGTTCTCGTCGGGAGGCACGAAGCCGATGAAGGACAGCGCGTCCTGCGCCCAGCGCAGGACGGTGTTGTTGGACCGGATCGACTTGTACCCGAGGTTCCAGGAGGGCGGTCCCTTGAAGACGATGACATCGCCCGGCCGCGGTGCGCCGAAGCGATAGCTGACCTTGTCGACCATGATCCGGTCGCCCACGCAGCCGGCGCACCCGTGCAGCGTCGGCTCCATCGATTCCGACGGGATCAGGTAGGGCCGGGCAACGAACGTCAACATGACGTAGTAGAGCCCCACCGCGATCACCGCCAGGAGCGCGAATTCCCGCAAAGTGGATCGCTTGGCGCGCTCCGGCGCGCCGTCCTCGGTCGCCTCCCCCGGCTCGGGGAGCGGTTCGGCGTCCTTCGATGACTCGCCTTCGGGCGTGTCCGGGATGCGGGTGGAGACCTTCGGCTCTGACTGGGCGGACTGGGGCTCAGATGAGTCCGTGGGATCGGTCACGAGATCAGAGTAGCCAGCGCAGATTGTGACGCTGTAAACCGACCGGAACTGCCGCCCGGCCGCCCCGGCTCAGCGCTTTTCCTTGATCTTGGCCTTCTTGCCGCGGAGCTCACGCAGGTAGTACAGCTTCGCGCGGCGGACATCGCCACGGGTCACCACCTCGATGTGGTCGATGTTCGGGGAATGCACCGGGAAGGTCCGCTCGACGCCGACGCCGTAGCTCTCCTTGCGCACGGTGAAGGTTTCGCGGATGCCGCCGCCCTGCCGGCGGATCACCACGCCCTTGAACACCTGGATACGCTCCTTGGCGCCCTCGATGACCTTGACGTGCACGTTGATGGTGTCGCCCGGGCCGAAAACCGGGATGTCGTCGCGCAGCGACGCTTGGTCGACGAAGTCCAGGCGGTTCATCGTAAGAAGACACTTCCTTGCGGTCGCGGCCTGCGGCAACAGCCCTCACCGCGAGGGTGAGCGGTCGCCAAGCCGATGGTTTTGGGCAACTTGCGCGTATCTCGCAGCAGGCGGGAAGCGGCCCGGCCGGCCTGCAACCGCTGGAGACAACTGGTCAATTGTGCCAGACGGGACGCGTGCGGAGAAAATCACAGGACCGGACGCGGTTCGCAGCGAGCCGAAAGGGCTGGTGAATGGTACATATGAGCTGGGCTGGAACGCGCTGACCGCGCGATTCGGGCCCGCGTTCGAGCAGCTTGGGAACACCGGAGGAGAGGAATGCGCGTTCGGCCGCTGTTTCTGCTCACCGCCACCGCGGCGGTGGCGTTGGTGGTGGCCGCCGGATGCGAGGCGAAGGTCCAGGCCAAGGCATACAACTTCCCGGTGTACGTCACCCCCGACCGCGGACTGCGCCAACCTCCCCCGCAGGTGGCCGAGCTGATGCTCGAGGCGGCCAAGCCCACCCAACCCGAACAGCAACCGACCGCCGCGGGCCCCGTGGGCCTGCAGGCGCGGGTGCAGCGGGCCACCGACGAGGCCGCCGCCGGCGGAGCCGCGCTGTCGGTGGCGATCCTCGACCGCAAGACCCACGAACTGGTCTCCACCGGCAACAGCCAGGTCATCGGCACCGCGTCGGTGGCCAAGCTGTTCATCGCCGACGACCTGCTGCTGCACGAATCCCAGGGCAAGGCCGCGCTGAGCGCGGACGACCGGCAGGCGCTGGACATCATGTTGCAGTCGTCCGACGACGGCGCGGCCGAGAGGTTCTGGGCCCAGGGCGGCGAGAACGCCATCATCGCCGCGGTCGCGGCCCGCTACGGGCTCACCTCGACGACCCCGCCCAGCGACGGACGCTGGTGGAACACGATGAGCTCGATGACCGACCTGATCCGCTACTACGAGATGCTGCTCGACGGATCGGGAGGGCTGCCGGCCGACAAGGCGAAGGTCATCGTCGACGACCTGGCGCAGTCCACCCCGAATGGGCTCGACGGTTACCCGCAGCGCTTCGGCATCCCCGACGGGCTGTATGCCGAACCGGTGGCGGTCAAGCAGGGCTGGATGTGCTGCATCGGCAGCGACTGGATGCACCTGTCGACGGGGGTGATCGGCGCGGACCGTCGCTACATCATGGTGGTGCAGTCTTTGCAGCCCTCCGACGACGCCACCGCCCGCGAGACCATCACCCGTGCGGTCAAGACGATATTTCCCGAGGGCCGCATCGATCCGCTGCGGCGCGGGCTCTAGTCGTCGCCGGGCTCTAGTCCGGGCGAGTCCAGCAGCTCCGGGCGCCGTTCACGGGTGCGCTGCAGTGAGACCTCCCGGCGCCATGCGGCGACGCGCGCGTGGTCGCCGGACAACAGCACCTCGGGAACATCGAGCCCGCGCCAGCTCGGCGGCCGGGTATAGCTGGGCCCCTCCAGCAGCCGGTCCAGGGCCGGCGAGTGCGAATCCTGCAGGTGCGACGCCGGGTTGCCGAGCACCCCTTCGAGCAGGCGCACCACGGCTTCGATCATCACCACGGCCGCCGACTCGCCACCCGGCAGGACGTAGTCGCCGATCGAGACCTCTTCGACCCGCATCCGCCGGGCGGCGTCGTCGATGACCCGCTGGTCGATGCCCTCGTAGCGGCCGCACGCGAACACCAGGTGCTCCTCGGCAGTCCAACGCTGCGCGTCCGCCTGGGTGAACAACGCACCGGCGGGCGTGGGGACGACCAAGACGGTTTGCTCCGAACAGATTTCGTCCAGCGCCTCGCCCCACACCGGCGCCTTCATCACCATCCCGGGGCCACCGCCATAGGGTGCGTCGTCGACGGAGCGGTGCACGTCGTGCGTCCACCGGCGCAGGTCGTGCACCCGCAGGTCGACCAGGCCGGACTGAATCGCCTTGCCGGGCAAGGATTGCCGTAACGGATCCAAGAAGGCCGGGAAGATGGTGACGACGTCGATCCTCATGCCAGGTCCAGCAGGCCCTCGGGGGGATCGATCTCCACGACGTGATCGTCGAGCGACACCGACGTGACGATCGCGCCGACGAACGGCACCAGCACCTCGCCGCCGTCGCCCCGGCGCACCGCCAGCAGCTCCCCGGCCGCCGTGTGCAACACCTCGGCGACGACGCCGACATCCTGGCCCGTCACTGTCCGCACGCGCAGCCCTTCGAGCTGGTGGTCGTAGTAGGTGTCCGGCTCGTCGATCGGGGGCAGGTCAGCGGAGTCGACGACGAACAGGGTGCCGCGCAGGGCGTCGGCGGCGTCACGGTCGGTCACCCCGGCCAATCGCACCAGCAGCCGCCCACCGTGTTCGCGCACGCTCTCCACGACGAAGTCGCGTTCCGCGCCACCGCGGGATGCCTTGCCGCGCAAGGTGTTACCCGGCGCGAACCGGGACTCGGGGTCGTCGGTGCGGACCTCGACGACGAGCTCGCCGCCGATCCCGTGCGCTTTCGCGACGCGCCCGACGGTCAACTCCAACGGAGTTCCATTCCCGGCTACTGGTCGGTGTCCACCACGTCGACGCGGATGCCGCGGCCACCGATGCCGGCGACCAGGGTGCGCAGGGCGGTCGCGGTGCGCCCGCCGCGGCCGATCACCTTGCCCAGGTCGTCGGGGTGGACGTGCACCTCGACAGTTCGGCCACGGCGGCTGGTCACCATGTCCACCCGGACATCGTCGGGGTTGTCGACAATTCCGCGGACCAGATGCTCCACCGCGTCAACGACGACCGTACTCATCGCCGCGGTCAGCTCTCGGTGCTCGGCGCGGCCGGCTCGCCGCCCTCGGCAGTCGTCTCCGCGGGCGCGGCCTCGGCGGCGGCCTCCGGCTCAGCGGCGGCCTCCGGCTCGGCGGCCTTAGCGGCCTTCTTCGCCCCTGAAGTTGAAGCCTTCTTCTTGGGCTTGGCGGCCTCGGTGGTGGGACCCCCCTCGGCCTCGGCCAGCGCGGCGTTGAACAGCTCGAGCTTGCTGGGCTTGGGCGGGGCGACCTTCAGGGAGCCCTCGGCGCCGGGCAGGCCCTTGAACTTCTGCCAGTCGCCGGTGATCTTCAGCAGCTTGAGGACGGGCTCGGTGGGCTGGGCACCGACGGACAGCCAGTACTGGGCACGCTCGGAGTTGATCTCGATGAGGCTCGGCTCTTCCTTCGGGTGGTAGCGGCCGATGACCTCGATGGAGCGGCCTTCGCGGCGGGTCCGCGCGTCGGCGACGGCGATGCGGTACTGGGGATTGCGGATCTTGCCGAGGCGGGTGAGCTTGATCTTCACAGCCATGGTTGAGCGGATTCTCCTGTATGTGTCACGCTGCAATTCAGCGATGCGGGCGGGATGCCCGGATCCGGTTTTGCCTCGCGTGTGTGACCACGAAGCGATGCGTGATCGCTCGGCGGACAGCCGCCCATTGTGCCAGAACAGGCCGCCACGCCAGAAATCGCGGCGCTCGCGCCCAGATTGCCGTCATGGTCGTGTCCGGGGGCCGAGGCGCAACCCCGGTGGCAATCTCGGCGACAGCCGCGGCGGTCCGCCGCGCCTACATCACCTTCTGGAAGACCTTGGTCTCCACCCGCCGGGTCATCCGCCAACCCTGCGGCGTGCGCACGAACTCGTCGTCGTACCAGAGCCCGCAGAACAACACCTGATCCTTGTCGCCGCCGAGCACCATCGGGTTGAAGCAGATCACCCGCGACGACGCCGTGTCGCCGTCGATACGCACCGAGAAGTTGCCCAGCATGTGCGCGTACACCGGAAAGTTCGGCAGCACCTCCGACAGCCACTTCTTGACCTCGGGATAGTGGCCCTCGATGCCCCCGAGCGCGGTGTAGTCGATGTACGCGTCGTCGGTGAACACCTTGTCGAGGTCGTCGAATCGGCGCTGGTCAATGGCAGTGGAATAGTCCACGAGAAGTTGCTGGATCTCTAAGCGGTCGGAAATCTCGGCCAGGCTCAACATGCATCGGACAGTAGACGAAAATCGTCGCCGAACAGGGCAGGTAGTTAGACTTTCGACCCATGCGCAAGGTCATGGCCCTCAGGGTCGGCGTCGCGGCCCTGCTCGCGGTCGGGGCGTGCGGCGCCGCCGCCCCCGCGTCCTGGGCCGACAGCATGCAGCCGGTGGGCTCGGTACCGATCCCGGACGGTCCGGCGCAGACCTGGATCGTGGCCGACCTCGACAGCGGTCAGGTGCTGGCCGGCCGCGACCAGAACGTGGCCCACCCACCGGCGAGCACCATCAAGACGTTGCTGGCCCAGGTGGTCCTCGACTCGGTGAGCCTGGACTCGACCGTCGTCGCGGACGCCGCCGACACCCAGGTGGAATGCAACTGCGTCGGCATCAAGCCGGGCCGCACCTACACCGCGCGCCAGCTCCTCGACGGCCTGCTGCTGGTCTCGGGTAACGACGCCGCCAACACGCTGGCGCACATGCTGGGCGGCGCCGACGCCACGGTCGCCAAGATGAACGCCAAGGCCGCATCGCTGGGCGCGACCAGCACCCACGCCGCGACACCGTCCGGCCTGGACGGGCCCGGCGGATCGGGGTCCTCGACCGCGCACGACCTGGCGGTCATCTTCCGCGCCGCGATGGCCAACCCGGTGTTCGCCCAGATCACCGCTGAGCCGTCGGCGATGTTCCCCGGCGATAACGGCGATCACCTCATCACCAACCAGGACGAGCTGTTGCAGCGCTACCCCGGCGCGATCGGCGGCAAGACCGGGTTCACCAACGCGGCCCGCAAGACCTTCGTCGGGGCCGCTGCCCGCGGTGGCCGTCGGCTGGTCATCGCGAT
>NZ_LZJG01000134.1:0-26957 GCF_001667785.1 Mycobacterium sp. E3247
GCACATCGTGGATGACTCGGGTGCCCGCGCCGCCATCGTGCACGGCGACCAATTCGACAGGTTCGCCGTCCCGCTGGATACCTTGGACCCGTTCATGATTGGCAACGACTACGAGCGCCGCCTGGCCAACGCGTCCCCTGCCGCACCGCCATGCGCGACGTCGCCCGACGATATGGCCGTCATCCTCTACACCAGCGGGACGACTGGCCGGGCCAAGGGGGTCATGCACGCTCACCGTGCCCTGCTTTACCAGGCGGCCGATACGAACCTGGCGACCGAGGCGCAGGCATCCGACGTCATGTTGGCAACCACGCCGTTCTTCACCGCCGGCGGAATGCTGCGCACCGTGTCCTGGCTATACCTCGGCCAGACGATGGTGATCCATCAACGCTTCGAACCAGAACGCGCCTTGGACGAAATCGAACACCATAAAATCACCTTCACCACATTCATCCCCACGATGCTGCAACGCACGCTAGCCATGATCGAGTCGGGTCCACCGCGCGACCTTTCGAGCCTGCGCCGCATCTCCTACGGGTCGGCACCAGTCCCGCCCGGCTTGGCCGAACGGGCAATGAGGTTGCTCGGCTGCGACTTGCAGCAACGGTATGGTCTGACCGAGTGCGGTGGACAGGCCACCATCCTGACGCCACAGGACCACCGCGACATTGTCGCCGGGCGGAATTCGATCCTGACGTCGTGTGGACGCGAAACGCCGATGTGCGTGATCCGGATCTGCGACGCCGAGGGACGTTCGCTTCCGGCACACGAAGTCGGCGAGATTGTCATCGAAAGCCCGGCCAACGCCATGGGCTACTGGAACCAGCCCGAGCAAACCGCCGCCACCTTCCGCGCTGATGGCGTGCGCACCGGGGACATGGGATACCTCGATGCAGATAACTATCTGCACGTCACCGGACGCAAGACCGACATGATCATCTCCGGCGGCTTCAACGTGTACCCGGCCGAGATCGAACGGGTCATCGCCCAATGTGACGGAGTCGAGCTGGTCGCGGTGGTCGGCGTGCCGGACGCCGAATGGGGCGAGACCCCGGTGGCCGTGGTCGTGCCGCACCCGTCATATACCGACCTCGAGGCTTTGACTGCCGAGCTCAGCACTGTGTGTCGTGAACAGCTGGCCGGGTACAAGCAACCCCGCCGATTCGCTTATCGCAACGAATTGCCCCTCGGGCCGGCAGGCAAGATCCTCAAGGGCCGGATCCGCGAAGACCTCGACGCGACGCAGCCCGATGCCGTCATCGCCCACCAGCAATCAGCGGACTAGGCGAGGGATCAACCATGACGCGAGCACTCACCGACGCGCTGCCCGAGTACCAGCTGCTCATCAATGGGCAACGCGTCCCTGCCAAATCAGGGGCCACATTCGACAGCATCGACCCCTACAGCGGACAACCATGGGTGCGGATACCCGATGGTGGCGCCTCAGACGTCGACACCGCCGTCGCTGCGGCGCGCGCCGCGTTGCGGGGGCCATGGGGGGAGCTCACACCGACGGCGCGCGGCGCCCTGCTACTCAGGCTCGCGGACGTCATCGCCGCCGAAGCGGAAACGCTGGCCGAACTCGAAGTGCGCGACGGAGGCAAGTTGGCCCGCGAGATGGTGGGCCAAATGCGTTCGCTGCCTGACTATTACAGGTACTTCGGCGGGCTCGCCGACAAGGTGCACGGTCAAGTCATCCCCACCGACAAATCCAACTACCTCGTCTATACGCGCAACGAGCCCGTCGGGGTGGTCGGGGCCATCACGCCGTGGAACTCCCCGCTGTTGCTGCTGACGTGGAAGCTAGCCGCGGGCCTGGCGGCCGGATGCACGTTCGTCATCAAACCGAGCGAGCACACGCCTACGTCGACGCTGGCGTTTGCCGAGCTCTTCGCCAAGGCCGGGTTTCCACCTGGAGTGGTCAACGTCGTCACCGGCTGGGGCCCGGCAACCGGTGCCGCGCTGGCCGCCCATCCTGACATAGACAAGATCGCCTTCACCGGTTCCACATCGACCGGAATCGCGGTAGGGCGCGCGGCAATCGAGCACATGGCGCGCTTCACGTTGGAACTCGGAGGCAAGTCCGCCCAGGTGGTGTTCCCCGACGCCGATCTCGATGCGGCGGCCAACGGCATCATCGCCGGCGTCTTCGCGGCAACGGGGCAAACCTGCCTGGCCGGGTCCCGCCTGCTGGTCCATCGCGACGTCGCCGACGCCTTGGTCGATCGTGTGGTCGCCCGCGCCGCGAGCATCAGACTGGGCGATCCGAAAGCGGCGACCACCGAGATGGGGCCGGTGTCCAACAAGGTCCAGTACGAGAAGGTGCTCGAACACTTCGCCGCGGCCCGGGCACAGGGCGCGACAATCGCGTGCGGCGGTGAACCCGCGACCGAATTCGGCGGCTTCTTCGTCAAACCCACCGTGCTGACCGGCGTCGACCCGTCGATGCGGGCCGTCGCCGAGGAAGTCTTCGGCCCGGTCCTGGCTGTGATGACGTTCACCGACGAGGACGAGGCGGTCGAGATGGCCAACGCCACCCCGTTCGGTCTTGCCAGCGGCGTGTGGACCAACGACGTGCACCGTGCCCACCGCGTGGCGGCGGGACTGCGCGCCGGAACGGTATGGGTGAACTGCTACCGGGCGGTCGCCCCGCAAGTTCCCTTCGGTGGCATGGGGCACAGCGGAATCGGCCGCGAGAACGGCGCCGACGCCATTCACGAGTTCACCGAGACCAAGGCGATCTGGGTCGAGCTGAGCGGCGCCACCCGAGACCCGTTCACCCTCGGATGATGGGTGTCGACGGCGACGCCGTCCCCCTGCGTCTCCGTCGACGATCCGACCGCTCTCGACGAACTGCCCGCACACTACGCCTTTCAGGGACGACGAGGAGCTACCAGTGAAGGCCGGCCTCGACTACGACGCCTTCCAACGGCCCCGGTCGTGTCGACAATCCGCAGCCCTGGGCTCGGCGCCACGGGCTTGTGGGCGCTGCCCCCGGTGACGGCGTCTACCAAGCAGTGAACGTAGGCCTACCCGACAGCGCGACGACAGCACCGCGACGTGTGCTGCCATCGACTGATTAAAGGATACCCATCGGGATGATCAGTGGTTCCTGTGCCCCGCGGCCTGGCCGTGGACAACGCCGTCGACTCCTGCTCCGACAGCAGATTCCGTCAAGCGCCACATCACTCGCAGGGGCCCATTGTGCGGTGACTGCCATCACGCTAGTCTGCCAAATGAGTGTCCTATTAGAGCGTGCGAATGCCGTTGAGCTTCGCGGGAGAGGTTTGGGTGCCATGGGTGCTGGATACGAGGGCAGGCTGTTCATCGACGGAGAGTTCCGAGAAGCCCGCTCGGGCAAGCGTTACGACGTAATCAATCCCGCGGATGAATCGGTGGTGGCCGCCGCCGCCGATGCCGGCCCAGAGGACGTGGCCGACGCGGTCACGGCTGCCCGACGGGTAGCCGACGAGACGACGTGGGCCACCGACCACGCGTTCCGGCGCCGCTGCCTCGAGCAATTCCAGCAAGCACTTCGCAAGGACGTCGAGGAGCTGCGCACCATCGTGACATCGGAAGCAGGTGTGTGCACCGCGGTGATGGGCACGCACGTCGACGCGATGATCGAGGGAATGGACTTTTTCAATGACCTGGCCACGTCGTTCCCCTGGGAGCGCGAGCTGGGGCCCTACGAACTTCTGGGAATGCGATCCAACCGGCGCGTACGCTACCAGCCGTACGGCGTGGTTGGGGCTATCACCCCGTGGAATGCCCCTTTCATGACCGCGATCTGGAAGATCCACCACAGCCTCGCCGCCGGGAACGCCGTCGTGCTCAAGAGCGCCCCAGATACACCGCTGACCGCATCGCGCATGGTTCAGCTGATCGCCGAACACACCGATATTCCGGCCGGCGCAGTCAACACGATCAGCTCAGCGGACAAGGCCATCGCCGGTGATGCCCTCACCGGCGATCCGCGTGTGGATCTGTATCACTTCACAGGCTCCCCCGGCGTCGGCGAACGAATTCAACAGCGCGCGGCCATCGGGAGCCGCAAGGTCGTCCTGGAGTTGGGCGGTAAGTCGGCCAACGTGCTGCTTCCCGACGCCGACCTCGATTCTTCCTGCGCTATGGGCACATTCATGTGCATGGCAACCAGCGGTCAGGGGTGCGCGCTGCCAACCCGCATGGTGGTCCACGAATCCATCTACGACGACGTCGTCGAGCGGCTGACGGCCAACATCGGGAACATGCCCTGGGGTGACCCGACCGAGCCGAACAACATCGTTGGCCCGATCATCCGGGCAGAGCAGGTCGATCGGATGGAGGGTCTAGTCAACCGCGCGAAGCAGGCCGGAGCCAAAGTGCCCGTCGGCGGCAAGCGCGGCGATCGCGACAAGGGGTTCTGGTACGAGCCGACCCTGGTGGTCGACGTCGACGAGAACGCGGAGATCGCACAGAACGAGGTCTTCGGCCCCGTACTGACGGTCGTCCGGTACGAAGGTGATGACGATGAGGCGGTGCGAGTGGCCAACAACTCCCGCTACGGTCTGTCGGCCTACGTCCAGTCCGCCGACGAGGAGCGGGCGTGGGCGGTCGCCGGACGACTCAATGCCGGCACGGTCAACATCAACAACTCCTTCTACCTCTCGCCCGACGGACCATTCGGCGGATGGGGTATCAGCGGCGTCGGTGTCGAGCACGGCGTCGAGGGCTTCGCGGAGTACCTCCGTATCAAGACCATCGCCAGCCCCTGCTGAGCCAGGACAGTGCCCGTCGAGATCGGCCGTGCCGGGTTACCCCCAGGGGACGCGGCACGGCCGGGGTCTTCCCCACGGCCGAGCGACCGCCGGGGCGGTTCGGTAGAATGAGGTCGAAAAGGCAAATGTTTCTACTCTTTCAGAGTGTCGCCGTCGCGTTGCCGCGGCGAGGCGACACGATCCGGAGGTGATTCGCCATGAAGTTACGGCTGCAACGTGAACACTGTGTCGGCCACGCGCAGTGCTACGGCGTCAATCAGGACATGTTCCCACTCGATGACAGCGGCTACTCGTCGCTGACGGCGACGGAGATCGCACCGCAAGACGTCGAGACCGCACGCGCAGGAGCGGGCGCCTGCCCCGAACGCGCACTCGTCCTTGACGAGGATTGAGGCGCAGTCGCGGTGCCGCGCAACGATCGATGGTGTTTCGGTGAGTTTGGCGCAAGCACAACGCGATTCGGCGGTGCAATGACTCCCGTGGCGCGGGATACCCTCCCAGCGCGCAATTTGTTCACATAGCTATCTTGAGAATTAACGTCCCGACCTCGGAGGAACCGTGCCGTCACGTATCAAGGCATCGATCGTCGCCGTCGGCCGTAGCGCCATCGGCACCGCTCGCAAGGGAACGTTGGCGAACATGCCCGCGGTAGAACTCGCCAAGCCCGTGACGACGGCGGTCATCGAACGATCTGGTCTTGTGCCGAGCGACTTCGACGACTTCGTCTTGGCCGAGGTAATGCAGGGCGGTGGAGACTCCGCCCGATACATCGCCGTCGAGCTCGGCCTGACTGATATCCCCGGCGTGGCCGTAAATCGGCAATGCGCTTCCAGTCTTTCGGCGATCGCGATCGGCGCCGGACACATTGCCGCGGGGATGAGCTGTGCAGTCCTTGCCGGCGGCATGGAGTCTTTATCCACCACTCCGGTGACCCGGAAGCGCAAGCCCTTCACGAAGGACGAATACGACGATCCCTGGGTCTCGCTCTCACACCCCCCGACCGAAGACGCTCCGGCGATGGACATGTCCATCACGGTCGCTCACAACTGCGCGACGCAATACGGGATCACCCGCGAGGACCAAGACGCGTGGGCATTGCGCAGCCACCAGCGCGCCGTCAAGGCACGGGACTCGGGATCGTTCGTCGATGAGATTGTCCCCCTCGACGTGCCACGTCAGGATGGGTCGACCGCCGTCTTCGGCGAGGACGAGCATCCGCGGCCGGACACATCGATGGAAATCCTTGGCGGCCTCAAGGTCCTGCACCCGGAGATCCCCGGCTTCACCGTGACGGCGGGCAACAGCTCGGGCATGAATGACGCCGCCGCAGTCGTCGCACTCGCCAGGCCCGAGGATTTTCCCGACGCGATGGCGGGGATTCTGTCGTGGGCACAGGTCGGTGTGCCGCCCAACCGCACGGGAAGCGGCCCCATCGAGGCCATTCCGAAGGCCCTAGCGCTGGCCGGATTGAGCCTCAAAGACGTTGACCTGTTTGAGATCAACGAGGCATTCGCAGCGCAAGCGGTGGCCTGCTCGCGGGCGCTCGACCTCGACGAGGACTTGGTCAACGTGTACGGATCAGGGATCAGCCTCGGCCACCCGATCGCCGCCACTGGTGCCCGCATGGTGACTTCTGCTACGTACGAACTCCGGCGGCGCGGCGGCGGGATCGGCGTCGTATCGATGTGCGCCGGCGGCGGAATGGGTGCCGCCATGGTCATCGAGGTTTCTTGACGACCGTCGACGAAGGCCAGACCACCGCGCATCGGGCCAATCGTCCGACCTCGCCGCGGACGGCGCCCAGCACACCCCGGCGCTTTCGGCGTGCTCCCTGCGCGCGGCAACGGTGTGTGCAACCGGCCACGCTACGGAGAGCGAAATGGGCCCGACCTAAGGAGCAAGACACCATGAGCGACGAAATCCTCAAGATCGAGTCTGACGGGGCGGTCCGTATCGTCACACTGAACAAACCCGACAGCCTCAATGCGCTCTCCCATGAACTTCATCTGGAGCTGTGCAACGTATGGCAGCGGATCGCCAGCGACTGGGAGGCGCGCGTCGTGGTGCTCACCGGCGCGGGGCGGGCGTTCTGCGCCGGGGGCGACGTGTCCGGCTTCCTCGAGAAGGTCACCAACGTTGATCGGCGGCGGCACGGCATGCGCGAAGCCGCCCGGCTGGTCACCGAAATGCTGCGCTTTCACCTGCCGGTCATCGCGGCGATCAACGGCCCCGCAGTCGGGCTCGGTGCCAGCCTGGCCACGATGGCCGACATCGTATACATGGCGGATACCGCATTCATTGCCGACACACATGTCACCATGGGTCTGGTCGCCGGCGACGGTGGAGCTATCACGTGGCCCGCAATGATGAGCATCCTGCGCGCCAAAGAGTATCTGTTCACCGGGGAGCGCATCTTCGCAAAAGACGCCAAGGAGATTGGCTTGGCCAACAAGGTGTTGGCTCCAGAGGAACTCATGCCCGCCGCACTCGAACTCGCCCACAAGCTTGCCGCGCATCCGGCGCAGGCGTTGCAGGACACCAAGCGCGCGGTCAACTTGCACCTCAATGCGGCGGCAGGGCGGGTCCTTCCCTATGCGCTTGCCGCCGAGGAGGTCTCCTTCAGCCAACCCGAGGTGGCCAGGATCGCGCGTGACTTGGCGGCAAAAGCAGACGTAGGGAAGGGCTAGTGCCGGAATAAGACCGCATATAACAACCGGGACGAGATAACCCCTGGGCTGATCACGTGGTCAGCCATCGAACGGACTGTGGGTCGACACGCATGGGCCCGGCGTAATCCTCGAGAGAGCCGACGCGCTGAAGTTATTCGCTTGTCGGTGCGCGCACTGCAGGCAAGACCAGGGTATCGATCACCTCGCGGACGAAATTGGCGTCGACGCTTTGTCCGCGGGCAACCTGCAGCAGACCCATCGCTCCGAGAACGTCCGCCACCAGCGACCAGTCGCGGTCGGCCGAGAGTTCGCCGCGGTCGGCGGCTTGCGCAAGGATCGCGGTAATCGTGCGTTTGCCTTTGCCGAGCATGAGGTCATCAAGCGCCGAGGCGAGTTCGGGTTCGTGTGCCGCTTCCATCGCGACTCGCAACACCAGGTCATTGCTGACCAGGCTGCTGTCGTTGCGTTTGACGCGTTCGACGAGGGCGTCCAGATCGCCTTCCAGGGTGCCCGTGTCGGGGACGTCGACGCTGCAGAGGTCGGGTCGCCAGTACACCAAAGCATCGGTCATCAGCGCGGCTTTGGAGGACCAGCGCCGGTAGATGGCGGCCTTGCCGACGCCTGCCCGTGCCGCGATGTCATTCATGTTGGTGGCGTGATAACCATATTCCGTCAAGGCGGCTAGGGCGGCGTTGAGAATGGCCGGATCGCGGGACCGGTCCAAGCGGCCCTCGGTGCGTTGCCGCAGTTTTGATTCCGCTTCTGTCATGGGCCCTGATCCGTCAACCGACAACCTTGTCGTCGACAGTGTGACAGACCGGCAGGTGAGTTTCATGGGGCCGTCAGCTGTGGGATGGGGGCCGTGCGCTCCTCGTCGGTGGCACGCGGGGCCCGCTTGGTGCGGTAGGTGTTCAGCGGCCACCAGAACCAGTGCCCGAGCGCGGCGGCGATCGACGGGGTCATGAACGAGCGCACGATCAGGGTGTCGACCAGGAGGCCCAGGCCGATGGTGGTGCCCAGCTGTCCGATTACGCGGAGCTCGCTGACGATCATCGACATCATGGTGAACGCGAACACCATGCCGGCCGCGGTGACCACCCGCCCGGAAGCTCCCATGCCGCGGATGATTCCGGTGTTGAGCCCGGCATGTATTTCTTCTTTGAGCCTGGACACCACCAGCAGGTTGTAGTCCGAACCCACCGCGAGAAGGATCACGATCGACAACGGCAACACGATCCATTGCATGCCGAGGCCGGTGATGTCTTGCCAGAGCAGGACCGACAGACCACAGGCGGTGCCCAGTGAGGCGGCGACCGTGCCGACGATCACCAGTGCCGCCACCAGGCTGCGGGTGATGAGCAGCATGATGCCGAAGATCAGGATGAGCGCGGCGATCCCGGCGACCATCAGGTCAATGTTCACTCCCTCTTGCATATCGCTGTACATCGATGCCATCCCGGCCAGATACACCTTCGAGGTCTCCAGCGGGGTGCCCTTGATGGCGTCGGCGACCGCGTCTTTGATTCCCTTGACGTGTTGGATGCCCTCGACCGTGGCGGGGTCGCCTTGATGGGTGATGATGAACCGGACGGCCTTGCCGTCTGGGGAGACAAACATCTTCAGCCCACGTTCGAAATCTGGGCTTTTGAAGACTTCTGGTGGCAGATAGAACGAGTCATCATTCTTGGCTTCGTCGAAGTACTGTCCCATCAGGGTCGAGCCCTCGGCGGCTTCTTGCATGTGTGACTGGATGCCGGCCATCGTGCTGTGTGTGGAGAGCATGAAGTCTCGCATCGCCTTCATCGAGGCGATGGTGGGCGGGAGATCGGCCAGCAGTTGGGGCATCAACCGATCGAGGTGGTCGAGATCGCCACTGAGCCCTTCGAGTTGATCGGCGAGATCATCAATTCCGTCCAGAGCGTCGAAGACCGACCGTAAGGACCAGCAGATCGGAATATCGAAGCAATGTCGTTCCCAATAGAAGTACGAGCGGATCGGTCGCCAGAAGTCTTCGAAATCCGCCATTCGGTCGCGCAATTGGTTGGTGGTATCCACCATGTCGTGGGTCTTGCCCACCATGCTGTGTGTCGTTGCGGTGAGCTCGCGCATCACCCCGTACATGTGTTCCAAAGTGGCGACCGTCTTACCCAGTTCGTCGGCCTGCTCGAGCATGTGCGCCATGTTGTCGTTCATGAACTTTGCTGTCTGCAAGGTGCTGGAGTTCTGCATGGCAATCTGAAAGGGAATCGAACTGTGCTCGATCGGGGCCCCCAGCGGCCGGGTGATGGTCTGCACCCGTTCAATGCCCCGCAGGTGAAACACGCTCTTGGCGATCCGATCGACCACCAGCATGTCCGCCGGGTCCCGCAGGTCATGGTCGGCTTCGACCATGAGCAGTTCAGGGTTCATGCGTGCCGGCGAGAAGTGTTGATCGGCGGCGGCGTACGCGACATTGGCGGGCATATTAGGGGGCGTGAATTTTTGGTCGTTGTAATTGGGCACGTAGGTCATCAGGCTGACGAAACCGATGATGGCGATCATCGTCGTCACGACAATGATCGGTATCGGCCAGCGCACCACGGCGGTTCCAACCTTGCGCCAATTACGCGTGGAGAGATTGCCTTTCGGGTCGAAAAGCCCGAATCGAGAGCCCACCGCCAGGACGGCCGGCGCCAGTGTCAGCGCCGCGGTCACGATCGTCAGCAGCGCGATCGCACAGGGCAGACCCATCGTCTGGAAATACGGCAACCGGGTCGCCGTCAAGCACACACAGGCGCCCACAATGGTCAAACCCGAACCCAAGATGACATGCGACACGCCGCGATAGGCCGTATAGAAGGCTTCTTCTCGCTCCTGGCCCAGGGCCCGGGCCTCGTGATAGCGACCCAGCAGGAAGATGAGGTAATCGGTCCCCGCCGCGATGCTCAGCATGGTCACCATACTCACCGCGTAAGGGGTCAGACCGATGAAGTTCAGGTTACCCGCTGTGGCGGTGACACCTTGTGCCGCAAATAGTTCGATGCCGATCACCACCAGGCATAGGATGGTCGTGCCGATCGAGCGGTAGACAAGCAGCAGCATCCCGAAAATGACGCCGATCGAGACCAGCGCCATGGTCGCCATGCTCTTGTGCCCGACGACGCTGACGTCGGCGTTGAGCACGGTGTTACCGGCCACATACGCCTTGACACCCGGCGGCGCGGGTACCTCGGAGACGATCTTGCGCACCGCGGTGACCGATTCGTGGCTGGGCGTGGTGCCCTGATCACCGTCGAGGAACACCTGCACGTAAGCCGCCTTGCCGTCCGCACTCTGCGAACCGGCAGCGGTCAACGGGTCGCCCCAAAAGTCCTGGACATGCTGCACATGCGCGGTGTCAGCCTTGAGCTTGGCCACGATCCGGTCGTAGAACTGGTGCGCGCTGTCGCCCAGTTTCTCTTGGCTCTCCAGCACCACCATCGCCGAGGAGTCCGAACTGAACTCCTTGAACACCCGGCCGATGTGCATCATCGACTTGAACGCCGGCGCGTCTTTTGGGGTCATCGGCACTGAATGTTGGGCCGCGACGTCGTCCAGTGAGGGCGAGATCAGGCCAAGGCCAACCGCGAGCAGGGCCCAGAACAATACGATCGGCAACGACAGGGCACGGATCACCCGTGCGATCACTGGTCGGCCCGGAATCGAATGGGTTGCGCTCATACCGCTTTCACCAAGCAGTAGATGAACGGCTGGTACTCGTCGCTGCGACGATCGTCGCGCACCTGACCGTCAACGATGACCCGGCACCGGATGGCGTTCACCTGGGAGCTGCCCTGGGCAACGATGTTGGCCGACATCGACGGCAGCGTCGTCACGATGGTGTACGACCACGGCAACGGTGCGGAGTCGACAAGATGCGGCTGCCCGTTTTCATCCAAATAGTTGACGTTCACATTCCCGCCCGTCGCGCTGGTGATCTCATACGTAATATGCTTGGGATTAAAGGGTTTCGTATTATCTGCGTTAGCCTCGCCCACTGGCGTCACACCGTTGACGCCGAAGGTGTCACGAATGCGAACGACCACGTAACCGCCCAAGGTGACAACGACGATAAGAAGCAACGGGATCCATGCCCGCTTGACTGTTCGAAACATATTCTTCCCCTGACGCCTGCCAGCTCGGGGCTTGGTGCTCCACCGAAGGCAGTGCTGAGACCGCGACGGCAGTCCTCGGCAAGTGCGGAACTCAGGTTCCGTCCTCACCGTGAACTGTACAGCATGGCGGCGCGCCCCGTTCGGTAGTGCCTAGGCTGTGGGGGCGCGCAAAGCGTTCCGCCTTATCATCTGGTCTGACCGATTACGGATGGGTATCAGCGGCGCAGCTTCAGCGCTGCGCCACAGGCGATGTCGCAACGTTCAGCTTCGCGGCAGTCCAGCAGTCGTCTCTACCGGGTCGGAAAGAGCGGATTCAGAAGATTGAAGCATTCCGGGGCCAACGCATCTTCGCTGCCGCGGCACCGGTCCTACTCGTTGGCCAGTCGCAAGATCATGTCGGCCAGCGCGCTGATCACCTCGTCTCTTTCGACGGCGACGACCTGGATCTTTTCGGCGTGCCAGGCGCGGTCCAACATCCCGAGCACGGCTATACCCACGACCTCAGGCGAGTGATCGCCCGGCCCGGCGATCGCCTGTCCGAGCTTGAAGGCTGATCGGCTTACCGTACGGTTGCGCGAGCGCCGGAACGCCTCCTCCTCGGGCGACGAATGCCAGGCGCCCAACACGAATGCCCCGTGGCGGTCCAGAAACGCGAAGTACTCGCCGACCCATGAACGCAGAGCTTCCGCCGTGAACGGCCGGGGCACACTGTCTAACCGTTTCAACACCGCCATCACGTCGCGGTAGGCGCTCTCGCCCAGGACGGCGAAGATCTCTTCTTTGTCCTTGAAGTACGTGTAGAAGCCGGCGCGCGAAATGCCACAGGCCTCGGTGATCGCGTTGACGGGTGTGCCGGCGAAGCCGCGCTGAAGGAACAACTTTCGGCTCGCCTCGAGAATCAGCGCCCGGGTCCGCTCCCCACGCCCGGCCTCTTCCGACCCATCGGCGGGCCTTTTCCCTTGCGTCACCGTCATGTCCGCCACCATAGGTGACGATGTCGTCAAGCCGCAATATCTCACGCTCAGAAGGATACCGCAGCGGCTGATGCGGCACGTACTTGACACAGGCGTCAAGTGAGTCCAAGCTCAGATTCGTACACCGATCCGAAAGAGACAGCGATGAAGCCGATGACCGACGCACCGATCTTCGACGCCGACCAGCACATGTACGAAACACCCGGTGCGTTGACGAAATATCTCCCCGACCGCTTCGCCAAGGCCGTGCAGTTCGTCCAGGTGGGTCGGCGGACCCGTATCGCGATCCTGGGCCAGATCACCGAGTACATCCCCAACCCCACCTTCGACCGGGTCGCTGCACCGGGCTCGCACGAGAAGTTCTATTCAGGTCACAACCCTGAGGGGCTGACGTTACGCGAGATGCAGGGCGCGGCGATTGAGGCACCTCCGGCGAGTCGAAATCCCGAGGACCGGGTCAGGGAATTGGACCGCCAAGAGGTCCGCGAGACGCTGGTCTATCCGACACTGGCCAACCTCGTCGAGCATTCGGCAGCCGAGGATCCCGAGCTCACCATGGCGATGATCCACGCGCTCAATCAGTGGATGCTGGAACACTGGCAGTTCACCTACGCCGACCGGCTATTCATGACGCCGGTGATCAACTGCGCCGAGGTGGACGGCGCACGCCGGGAGCTCGAGTACATCCTGGACAACGGCGCCAAAGTGGCGTTGCTCAAACCCTCCCCGGTTAAGGGGTTTCGCGGGTGGCGCTCTCCCGCAATGCCCGAGTTCGACCCGTTCTGGCGCGATGTCGAAGCCGCGGGCTTGCCAATCGTCCTGCACGCGAGCCAGCCGCCGCTCGACGGCTATATCAACCAGTGGGAACCGCCCGACACGAACAGCTTCATGGAAATGAGTGCCTTCCGGTGGGTTGTGTTGGGGCACAGAGAGATATCCGACATGATCGCCAGCCTGATATGCCACGGCACGCTGACCCGGTTCCCGGGACTGCGCATCGCCAGCGTGGAGAACGGCAGCTCGTGGATCAAGCCCCTCTTTCACGATCTCGACGACATCTACACCAAGATGCCGCAAAACTTCGAGGAGCATCCGCTTGACGTATTCCGCCGCAACGTCTGGGTTAGCCCGTTCTGGGAGGGCTCGGTGGCCGAGGTGGTCGAGACGGTGGGCTGGGACAAGGTGCTGTTCGGTTCCGACTACCCGCACCCGGAGGGCCTGGCAACTCCCAAACGGTTCTACGAATACGCCGAAGGCATGGACGAACGACGCACCTACGACTTCATGGGCGACAACGCCCGCCGCTTTATGGGGCTGCCGATTGCGAATCCCAACCCGGACGCCATGAGACCACCGCAGCTGGCCTCCGCCTGAGAACTTCGAAGCGACGCAAGGAGAACGCCGATGCCGTTGCAGCCGTGGATGCAGCTGATCTCGGTCGACGACCATCTGATCGAGCACCCGACTGTGTGGAGCGACCGGCTCCCCCGCAAATACCTCGATGCGGGGCCGAAGATCATCGATTTCGAACGTCCCGACACCGGGGCATTGACCCAGGTGTGGCAGTACGAGGACCGCATCTACCCCTACGTCGGCCTGAACGCGGTGGCCGGCAAGAAGCCCCAGGACTACGGCGTCGAGCCGGTGCACTACGACGACATGATCCCGGGCTGCTACGACCCCAAGGCACGCGTTGCTGACATGGATATCGATGGCGTGCAGGCGATGACGTGTTTCCCGTCCTTCCCACGGTTCGCCGGCGCGGTATTCGCGGAAGGGGAGGACAAGGAGCTCGCCCGCCTTTGCTCACGGGCGTGGAATGATTTTCATCTCGATGAGTGGGCAGCCACTGCGCCGGACCGGTTCATCCCCGTTGCGATGCTGCCCTTTTGGGATATCGACGCAAGCGTCGCGGAGATCCACCGAGTCGCCGAGAAGGGCGCCAAGACGGTGACGTTCCCCGACCTCCCGGACAGGCTGGGGCTGCCGTCGGTGCATTCCGATCACTGGGATCCGGTCCTGTCGGCCGTCGAAGAGACCGGGATGGTACTGGCACAGCACTTCGGCTCCGGCGGCTTTCCGCCCCCGATCGCGCCGGACGCGCCGTTCGCCGTGTTCATCGCCCTGATGGGGACGATGTCGATGACGGCGATGACCGACTGGCTGTTCTCGAATACGCTCTACCGTCATCCGAGGCTCAAGATCGGTCTGTCCGAAGGCGGAATAGGCTGGATTCCATACATTTTGGAACGCTGCGACAGCGTGTGGCGCAAGCACCGTTTCTACAACAACATCAACCAGGAGCATCCGCCGAGCGAACTGTTCAAGAAGCACATCCACGGCTGCTTCATCGAAGACGACTTCGGGGTTGAGGTACGTGACTTCATCGGCGTCGACCGCATTACGTGGGAGTGCGATTACCCGCATTCGGACTCGTATTGGCCGCAGAGCCGTGAACGCGCCGCCGAGACCCTCAAGGACGTGCCCGACGACGAGGCACACCGGATGGTGGAATTGAACGCGCGCGAGTTCTACAACTTCCCGCGGGCGGCCTGATGGACGCGCGGGAGGTGGAGGACTGGGCCGACCAGGATCTGCTGACCAAAGACGAGGCGCGGGACCGGCTCGACGACGCGATCGTTCGCACCCAAAGCCGGCTTGCGACATTGCAATACCCAGCCGATGAGGCGGAGATCCGCTCGGTCACACGGCGGCTGGCCGCCATGGAGTCGGTTCGCGGTGAACTCGACGCCTACCTGCACAACCAGGACTGATTCTCAAGCAAGGAGAGTTGTTCGGATGACCAGCGTGCATGCAGTGCCGGAGCTCGAGTATGAGTCGTTGCCGATGGCCGACGACCGAAAAGTCGGTTGGGACAACCTCCGCGACATGGGGCCCGTCGTCCTGATGCACGGTTGGTACTACCTGACCCGCCGTGACGACGTGCTACACGCGCTGCGCAACCCCGAGATCTTCTCGTCGAAGAAGGCGTTCGACACCCTTGGCAGTCCCCTGCCGCTGGTGCCGATTTCGTTCGATCCGCCCGAGCACACCCGGTTCCGCAAGATCCTGCAGCCCTTCTTCAGCCCGCACACCCTGGGCGCGATGTTGCCGGCGCTGCAGCAGCAGGCGGTCGGAATGATTGAGGCACTTGCGCCGCACGGGCATGCCGACGTCGTCACCGAGTTGGCAATGCCGTACCCGTCGCAGGTGTTCCTCACGCTCTACGGCCTGCCGTTGGCCGATCGCGCCAAGCTCGTGAAGTGGAAGGACGCTGTCATCGAGCTCGCCGACAGCGGCACGACGCTGGAAGACCACGATCTCGGGCCTGCTCTGGAGCTGTTCGCCTACCTGAGTGCGGCGATCAACGAGCGCCGCGCCAACCCGGGCTCCGACGTCTTGTCGGCGGTGCTGACGGGCGAGGAGCCCCTCGACGACGCCGAAGCGGTCGGACTGAGCTTTCTGTTCGTGCTGGCCGGACTGGACACCGTCACGGCGGCAATCGGTTTCGCGCTGCTGGAGCTGGCCCGCCGACCCGACCTGCGGTCCGCGCTGCGGGAGGATCCCGAGCTGATAAAGGTCTTCGTCGAGGAGATCGTCCGGCTGGAGCCACCGGCGCCGATCCTGCCGCGAATGACGACCCGGGAAGTCACCGTCGGCGGCGTCACGCTGCCGGCCGACACTCCGGTGCGGTTACTGATCGCCGCGATCAACCGCGACGGCAGCGACGCCACGTCGGGAAATGAGGTGCTGATGGACGGAAAAGTTCACCGGCACTGGGGTTTCGGCGGTGGACCGCACCGCTGCCTTGGGGCCCACCTGGCACGCATGGAACTGAACCTCATCATCGAAGAGTGGTTGCGGCGCATCCCGGATTTCGAGCTCGAGCCGGGTTTCCGACCGCGGATCGGCTGGCCGGCCAATACCTATTCGCTCACCAGTCTGCCGCTGCACTGGGAAGCACGTTGAGACAGCACCGATAACGCCAGCACGGAGGTAGCGCCAATGACGATCGCACCAATGCCGACCAGTGCTGTCGATTTCCATCCCGAACCCCGGATGTTTATCGACGGCCGGCTGCGCGACGCGTCGAGCGGTCAGGTCATCGACAACATCAACCCTGCCAACGAGGAGGTTCTCGGCGTGGCCGCCGACGCCGGCGCCGAGGACATGGCTGAGGCGATCGCGGCCGCCCGCCGGGCGTTCGACACCACCGAATGGTCGACAAACCGGGATTTCCGCCGGCACTGCCTTCATCAGCTACACGACGCGCTGCAGTACGAAAAAGAAGACATGCGAGCGGAACTCGTGGCCGAGGCCGGCGCTCCGGTGTCCTCCACCTACATCGCGCAGCTGGACTGGCCGCTGGCCGATGCGGTGCACTGGCCCGCGGAGCTGATCGCCCGGTTCCCGTGGGAGCGCATGCTCGCCGAGGACGCGAAGCTTGGGGTGCCCTACAACCGGGTTGTCGTCAAGGAACCGATCGGCGTGGTCGGGGCCATCACGCCGTGGAATTTCCCGTTCGAGATCATCAGCAACAAGATGGGCCAGGCGCTGGCCACCGGCAACACGGTGGTGCTCAAGCCTGCCATCGAAACACCGTGGACTGCGCTGCGCTGGGGTCGCATCATCGCGGAAAAAACCGACATCCCTGCCGGTGTCGTCAACATTGTGCCCACCTCGGACAACACCGTCGCCCAACGGTTGCTCACCGACCCGGCCGTCGACATGATCTCGTTCACCGGGTCGACTGCCGTCGGCGAGTTGATCCAGCAGCTGTCGGCGGCCACCATGAAACGCAATCTCCTTGAGCTGGGCGGGAAGTCCGCCTACATCGTGCTCGATGACGCCGACATGGCCCTCGCGTTGCCGGGGTGTATGGGTGCGCTGATCCACTCGGGACAGGGTTGTGCATTGACCACCAGGATGCTCGTGCCGCGCGCACATTATGAGCAGGCCGTCGAGGTCGCCACCGCCACGTTCGCGGCGATCGGTGTCGGCGATCCCGCCGACCCGGCCAACTTCTGCGGTCCGCTGGTATCTGCCAAGCAGCGCGACCGCGTGCTTCGCTGCATCGAGAGCGGTCGGCAACAGGGCGCCCGGCTGACCGTCGGTGGTGGTGTACCAGAGGATTGTGAGCGCGGCTATTTCGTCGCGCCGACGGTTGTCGCCGATGTCACTGCCGATATGCGGATCTTCGCCGAGGAGATCTTCGGCCCGGTGCTGACGATCACGCCGTACGACAACGGTGACGACGGCGCGGTCGAGCTGGCCAACAACTCGACCTACGGATTGGCGGGCGCGGTGATGGGCTCACCCGACCGGGCCATGGCGGTGGCCCGCCGCATCCGCACCGGCTCGATGATGGTCAACGGCGCGATGTATTACGGCGCCGATGCACCGTTCGGGGGGTACAAGCGCAGCGGCATCGGCCGGCAGAACGGAATCGAGGGGTTCGAGCAGTACCTGCAGACCAAAGTGATCGGGTACCCGAAGTGACCGACATCCTGCGCGGGATCCGCGTGGTCGAGCTGGCCGCGTGGACGTTCGTCCCCGCCGCCGGCGCGGTGCTGGCCGACTGGGGTGCCGACGTTATCAAGATCGAGCACCCCGAAACCGGTGACCCCCAGCGCGGCCTGATCAATTCGGGGGTGGTGCCCGGCAGCGGCGGGGTCAATCACTTCGTTGAGCAGCCCAACCGCGGCAAGCGCAGCATCGGCCTGGACACCTCGAATCCTGACGGGCTCGAGCTGCTGATGCGGCTGCTCGAAACCGCCGACGTCTTTCTGACCAACCTCTTGCCGGGTTCGCGCCGGCGGATGGGTGTGGATGTCGAGCAGGTCCGCGCCCGAAACCCGAAAATCATCTACGCCCGCGGGCACGGCTATGGCACCAAGGGTGACATGGCCGACCGGGGAGGCTTCGACCTGGCGGCCTACTGGGCGCGCGGCGGAATCGGCGAGGCCTACCGGACAGGCGACGGGTCGTACCCGCCGCTGCAGCGGCCCGCGTTCGGCGACGTGTACGGCGGGCTGGCGATCGCCGGCGGCATCGCGGGCGCCCTGGTGAAGCGGGAACGCACCGGTGAACCGTCGGTCGTCGACGTCTCCCTGTTGGGCGCCGCGGTGTGGCAGCTGGGACCCGACATCGTCGGCGCCGGGGTGCTGGGCAATGACATTCCCAAGTTCCAGCTAGACGCGATGCCGAATCCGGTCGCCAGCGTCTACCGGACACGCGATGGCAGGTTCATCGCCTTCGTGCTGCTGCAGGCTGATCGGTTCTGGGCCGAGTTCTGTTCCCGGCTGGGACGCGACGACCTCGTTGACGACGAGCGATTCGCGACTGCCGCAGCGCGGTTCGCCAACCGCGTTGACTGCGTCGCCGAGCTGCGCGCCGCCTTCGGCACACAGGACCTCTGTCACTGGGAGAAGGCTTTCAGCGGGTTCGACGGGGTCTGGGATGTCATGCACACCGCCCACGACGTCCACACCGATCCGCAGGCGGTCGCCAACGGCTATCTGCCGCGCACCAGGGATGCCCAGGGCAACGAATTCGCCTTGGCGGCAAGCCCCGTGCAGTTCGACGAGACGCCGCTGCGGTTGACCCGCGCGCCCGGTCACGGTGAGCACACCGACGCGCTGCTGGCCGAATTGGGCTTCAGCCAGGAAGAAATCATCGATTTAAAGGTGAAGGCGGTCGTGTTGTGAGCGGAGTGTTGGATGGCCGCGTGATGTTCATCACCGGCGCCGCGCGCGGTCAGGGCAGATCGCACGCGGTCATGTGCGCCGAGGAGGGTGCCGACATCGTCGGCGTCGACATCTGCGCGGACCTCGACGTGGTGCCGTACAAGCTGGGGACATACGAGGATCTGCAGGAGACGGCGCGGTTAGTGGAGAAGACAGGTCAGCGCATGATCGTGCGTGCCGCCGATGTACGTGATAAGGCGGCGCTGCAAGCCGCCTTCGACGACGGCGTGAACGAACTCGGCCACATCGACACCGTGTTGGCGAACGCCGGGGTGATCCTGAGCAACCCCGACGAGCGCGACGCCTCCGAGGCGCTGCGGGTCGGCATCGACATCATGCTCATCGGTGTGTGGAACACCTTTCAGGTGGCCATCGAACACCTCAAGGAGCGCGGCCAGGGCGGCAACCTGATCGCAACGAGCTCGATGGCCGCCCTACTGAACCTCACGGACGGCTCCGGGGGCTCTGACGCCTACAACATGTCTAAGCTGGCGATCACCGGCCTGGTCCAGTCGTACGCCAATCTGCTCGCACCCCACCGTATTCGGGTCAATGCCGTCGCGCCGACCAACTGTGCCACGCCGATGGTCACCGACAATCCCACCCTGTTCAAGGTGATCGAGCAGAACCCGAATCTCGCCAACGCGATGCAGACTGCACTGCCCGATCTTCCGCTGATCGAATCGAAGGACGTCAGCAACGCAGTGCTGTTCCTGATATCGGAGGCGGGCCGGTCGTTCACCGGAAGCGTGCTGAAGGTCGACGCCGGCATGGACGTCCGACGTTAAGTGATGGTGCCATTGCCTGCTGTCCACCGTGACCGTGTCGAGGTGCTGTGTCGAATGCCAAACCGGTGTGCTCGGGCGCGATTCGCTGCTCCCGCGGCTCGCGCAGGACTGTCCCGGGCTCGTCACCGAGCTGCAGCGGCTACTCGACGCGGCGCGTATCGCGGGCGTACACGTCGTGCACGCGACGTACGAGGGAGCGCACGATGCTCAGCCAGTCGGTACGGCGAGGATTTGGCGGATATTGGCGCCCGCCACCGCCGACTGGGAGCCCGGCGTACCGGCCACACAGGTCGTTCCCGAGCTGTTGGCACCCACTGACGTGGTGGTGCCGCGCCACCACGGCCTATTTCCGACGCTCGACACCGACCTGCTTGCGGTGCTGAGAAGGCTCGGCGTGGACACTGTTGTGCTGGCCGGTGTTTCGTTGAATCTGGCACTGCCCGTTACCGCCGGGCAGCTGTCCGACGCGGGCTTCCACCTCATCGTGGCGCGTGACGCTGTCGCGGGGACGCCGCCCGACTACGGCCAGCAGGTGCTCACTCACACGATCGCGATGCTCGGTCGCCTGACCACTACGGACGAGCTCATCGCGTCATGGACCGTCGATGTCGCGGAGCCCGCAAGATCCTCATGACAGCGACCGATCTGGCCCGCCGATTCCTGCATGTCAACCTCAACACCGCCAACGCCGAAGCCGCGCAGGCGTTCCTGGCCGACTGCCTCGGCCTGGTTCTGCAGATGCAAAAGGACCCAGACGAGTTGGTCGACGGTGAGATCCTGGGGCTGCCGGGCAAAGTCCGCTGCGACACCCGGTTCTTCTACGACAGCCGCGGCCCCCGATTCTCCTGCGCAATCGAGGTCATCCACTGGCTCGATCCGGCTACTGCGGCCTGCAGTGCGCCCGACGCTGCGTCGGGCGGGCTCAGCGCATTGGCCTTCCGCGTCGCCGATCGTGGGCGCACCGTCGAGATGATCCGCGACCACGGCTATCACGTCCTGTCCGAGGATGCTGTCGGCCTGATCACTGGTGCGCCCGCCGCCGTCGCGGTCGGCCCCGACGGACTAGTCGTAGAACTCGCGGACATGAGGGGCGGCGCGACCGGTCGCGTGCAATTCGCCGGAGCGCGTGTCACCTGCGCCGACCTTGACGAGTCGCTACGGTTCTACACGAGCATTGGCTTCAACCCGCTCGGTGAGGCCCGCCCCCGGACGGTGCGATTGCGCGATCTCGGTCTCGACGTCGACGATTCCGACGATGTGCGGGTGTGCCACCTCGGGCTGGCCGAAGACGGTCACACCGCGAGGCTGTGCCTGACGCAACCGGCCGCACGCGCACGGCCGGTGGTCAAGCAGCACAATGAACAGGGGCTCTACCGGTGCGCGTTACGCGTAGAGAAAATGCCGCGCGCGATCGCCGCCACGGCCGAGGACATCGTCGTGCGCGGACCGATTTGGTGTCCCCTGCCCGGCACCCCGATCGCCGGCCTGCACATCGCGTTCCTCACCGCACCCGAGGGCACTGTCATCGAATACGTCGAACGACCGCTAGAGCACTTCGCATAGCAAGCGGCCGGGCACAAGACGGGCTACACCGGACCCGAGCCGAGGCGCTCGGTGGGAACGGCGCTGTGCCCATCACGTACGGCCCGGCCTGCGCAATCACGACGCCGTGCTTGCTCAGGATTAGGGCGCCGGAGGCTGGTAGTGCGCGGCGGAGTTTCTCAGCTGCCAGATCTGTTCGGGGCAAAGGATATTCACCGCGTAGGAGACCAGGTAATTTGCCGCGTACTCGTCGTTAGGGGTCACGTCGCGTTTTACATCGCCCATCACTTGGGGATACGTTTCGCCGCCACTCACCTTGTCGCAGATGCCGTGGCCGTAGCCAATTGCATCGTTGTTCGGAAAGTTGTAGTGGCGTCGCACCATGACGTCGTAGACGTATTCAACTTCGGGTGCGGGCGCCGCGTTCGCGAACGGCGCCTCGACTACGACGCCAATCCCAGCAGCGAAGATGCCCGAGATGACTCGCGACTTCCGCCAATTCATCCTGTTGTCCTTTACAGACCTGTGGCGACGCATCGCCAGTCCGCCTACTGCGGTGGATAGCCGGGGGGTGGGTATGCGCCCCTGAGGATCCAGGGCAGCCAGCTCAGGCCGAATTGCAGCTCATCGCTAGCGTCGTAGTCGGGGGTTGGATCCATGGCCGCCGGAGCTTCGGCAAGAACGTCGAGGGGCTGGGCGGGCTGGCCTGACTGTCCCGGCTGCGTCGGATGCCGGGGCGGGTCTGGTTGCTGCGGGTGTCCGTAGACGGCGACAACGACGGTCCGGCTGAGGCTGTTCTCCGACCACACCCCGACTTGGGTGTTCGCGCAGTCCGACATAGTCGCTCGGGATGCTGGGTCGTTGAACCACTGGTTGAGGATTTCGACACCGTTGATGGAGAGCGCTGGGTTGATCGCCACCGTTTCGGCGACCGGACCGCGGTAGCCGGCGGCATCGGCCCGGTCTTGCGGGCTCGAGCCATCTGAGCCGACGTTGCCGTCAAGGTTGCGGTTGTTCATCAGGTCGTCGGTGTGCCGCTGGGCGGCCAGTTGAAGCTGCGGATTGGGGTTGACGTCGTGCTGGCAACCAGCCTGACGCTGTGCGGTGTAGACGTTGGCAAGCACCCCGTCATTGAGCCGCTTGTTGTTCGGCACAAGGGTGTTGTTGTCGTTGTCGGCATGGGCGGCCGGCATGGTCAGAGCTGCCCCGACTACCAGGAGCACGGGAGCGGTCACCGCCTGCACGGCGGCGCATGTTCGGTGAATCATCGGCTCTTCCTTTCTCTGATCACCGGCTGGTTGACCGATGCTTAGATGGGCGCGAAGTCGGATATGAGCCAATGGTTGTCGCGCCTATCCACGGTGACCCTTACTGTCGAGGCGGTGGTGGACGGTGGGTCGTTGCCGACCGTAATGCTCTGGTTGACAAACACCATGACCACCGCGCGATTGGGACTCGCCGATATCGATGCGGCGGCGGGCACTGTGGCAACGGCCGCGATCTTCTTCTCTTTGGACCCCGGGATCACGACGTCGTGGGTCAGCTGGGTGTAGGCATCGCGGAAGTTTCCGGTGAGCCGGTCGCGGGCTGCCTGCAGCTCGCGGTCGACGCTGTCGGGACTGTAAGTCAGAATCTTGACCGTGCTCTCGCTCGCCGCCTGAACGGATTCGATTTGGGCGGAGCGTATTTCGGTGTCGGTAGTCTTCTGCCATTTCAGGTATCCAACGCCCCCGGCGAGGAGCATCGCCAATCCGGGCAGCAAGCCGAACACCAGCGCGGACTGGACGCGAGAGCGCCGTCTTACCAGTGCGATGTCCTCGGCCCCTGCGTCGGTACCAGGTGGGTGCTCGTCTACGTTCGGCGCATCGTCGCGGGGTTCGTGTTCTTCGATCCGCAATTTGTGGCGGTTCAGGCGCATCATGGCACAAACCCAACGTTCGAAACCTTCATCGTGTCACCAACTTTCTGGACGTCGACGCGCATCCGCCAGTGCCGCGGTGCCTGATCGGACGCGCCGACGTTCGTTGTATTGACCGATACCGCCACCAGGACGCGGGCGGACTCTCCGGTGCTGGACTCCAATCCGGCGTCGGTGATGCTGCCATGGGTCTTGGATTGCGCACGCTTGACCACGTCGATGAACGCCGGGGCGTGTTTCGAGAAGTCCTCGCGGAACTGGCCTGTCGAGGAATCCAGGATGCGCTGGACGTCGGCGTCGGCATGGGTGTAGTCGATGGTGGTCAGGTTGAGCGCACCCTGCCTGCCCGCCGTGAGGAACGCAGCACGCAGCATGCCATCCTGGCGGTCTCGGTAGACACCGTACCCCAACCAGCCACCCAGTCCGCCGAGCGCCACAACGGCAACGAGTCCAATTACCAATGCAGGCCATGTGCGGGGCACCGAGACGCTGGGCCCCGATTCGTCGTCGCCGTCGGCCATGACGTCGGCGTCGTCTTCGTCGCCGATAACATCCGGATCATCGCGTGCCTCCTCGCCCGATGCCACGGCGGTGTCGCCGCCGTCGGAACCCGGTTCGGGGTCATCTCGATCCGGCCGGTCGGCCAGCGCAGTAAGCCTTGTGGCCGTATTTGTCAGCAAATGGGACGACCCGTTCACCGGCCCTTCGGCGGCATCAGCATTGATTGCCACGTCTGCTCCTTCGGGGTGTTTTGAGCCAAATCGGTTTGGGTGTAAACATTCCCGTCAGGACCGACATAGGTGCCGGTTACGGGATCGTATGCGGCCGCGGCGATCGCCGGCACCGGCGGCGGCTGGGCGGTCGGCGGTGGCGCCGCCCGCGGCGGAATTGCCGGACTGAGTTGGGGGACGTCTTGACCCGACAGGGTAGCGTTGGGGTCACCTTTCCAACTGTCACCGTCGTTGAGCGGCACGTACTGCTCGTCGCTTTCGCACATTTTCACGGTCGGCGCCCGCTTGCCCGGCACCGTTTCGCAGGGGATGTTCCGGGCGCCGCGCACGTTGAAGGTGGCGTCGTGCGGGATCCGGCAATACATGTCCCCTGCTGGGCGGTCCGGATAGTCCGCGGAGACTGGGACACGGCGCTGCTGGGCCGGAAGGAATCCTGTCGTGCACGGCCGCGGGACATTGAGGTTCAAGTGAAAACTCAGATATATACCCCGGTATGCCGTCTTGAGATCTTGGTCGGGCACGCTGGCCGCGGCGATGTCGCCGATCCCGAGGGGCAGAAGCACCAGCAACTGTTCGAGGTCGTTCGAATAGGTAACCGCGACCTGCTCGACGCTGACCAGGTTGGCCAGCAGAGTCGGCAACGTTGGATTGAGCCGATCGAAAAGGGCCTGCACCTCATCCGCGGCCGCGGGCACCTTGCGGAGAATGCCCGCGACAGCACGATCCTGGGTCTGCAGCTCACCGGTGATCGTCGCCAGGTGCGACGCCCACGCCTGCACCGAATCCTTGGTTTCGCTCTGGGTGTCGAGAACTGGCCCCGCGCCGTCGATCAACGTGGTGAGCGCGTCGACATCGTGACGGGCGTCGATGGCCAACGAGGTCGATCCTCTGACGAAACGCGAGAATTCCGGGCCCAATCCCCCGAATGCGGTGAAACTCTCGTCGACGACGGTCTTCAGATTGTCGTTCGGGATTGCTGCAATGCCCCGGTTTGCGGCGTCGAGCAGGTTGTTGATATCCGGCGGCACGGAGGCCCGGCTAAGCGGTATGACATCACCGTCCCTCAGCGGCCGCGATGTTGCGTTTCGCGGCAGCAACGCGACGTATTGTTCACCGACCGCGGTTTGGCTATGCACCTGGGCATCAAGATCTGAAGGTATGCGCACGTCAGATCGCAGTGAAAGCTCGGCGGCCACACCGTCATTAGTGAGATGTACCGAGGTGACACGCCCTACTTCAGTGCCGCGGTATGTCACGTTGCCTGATGAATACAGGTTGGCGGCCTCGGGCAGATCCACCGTCACGGTGTAGTGACCCACCCCGAACAGCAGCGACGGCAGCTGCATGTAGCCAAAGCCGATGATCGCTACAGAGGTGAGCGCCACGACGGCGAAGACGGCCAACTGGATCTTGATTCTTCGGGTTAAGTTCATGTCACGGCCCTTGATCCCAACGGTATGGCGCGATGAGCGGGTTACCCGCGGTGTAGGGGCTTGGCATCTGGCCAATGGTGCGGCCCCATTGCATCTCCAGTTCGGTCAGGTTTCCTTCCCATCGGGTGCCGGTGAATAGGCCTGCGTCCAAACGGCTCAAGGTCAAGTCGAAGATCGCCGTGAGATTCGCGTAATCCCCGCGGAGCCACTTGTCGAGCGTTTCGTTGGGCCATGGATAGGTGAGCAGCTGGCTCAGCGAGCGCGTAAGTGCGGGGCCGGCATTGGCAAGCGACTCAAGCACCGGCCCGATCTGGTGCAGCTCGGCCACCAGGCTCTCCTTGGTCTGGTTGACGGCCTTGGCGGTGAGCGCGCTGAACTTGCCGAGCTGATCCGCCGCGTCGACCAAATGGGCGCGCTGGTCTTTGAGCACCGCCAGCGCGTTGGGGACGGTTTGTAGTGCGCGGTTCACCACCGGTTGGTCTGCGGCGAACTGGCCGACGAGGTTGTTGAGTTTGTCCGTGGCGGAGATGATCTCGTCCGATTGGTCGTTCAGATAGCCGATGAACGTGTCCAGCTGGTGTATGAGGCTGCGCAAGTCGTGTTCCCGCCCGGCGAACGCCGTACTCAGGGACTGGGTGATCTCCTGAATCTGCCCGAGTCCGCCGCCGTTGAGCAGCAAAGAGGCAGCCGAGAGGGTCTGCTCGGTAGTCGGGTACATGCCGGCTGATGACAGCGGAATCAGCGACCCTTCGTGGAGGTTCCCGTGCGGCGCAACGTCGGTTGGCGGCGCCAGTTCGATGTGCACCGAGCCCAGCAGGCTTGTCTGACCGAGCTTGGCGGTGGCGTTAGCCGGCAGGTGGACGGTTCCGGCGAGCCGCAGCGTGACCAGTGCGTGCCAGCCCTGGCGCTCGATCTTGGTCACATTACCCACCGTGACGTCACCGACACGCACGCGCGAATTCTGTTGCAGGGTAGTGATGTCGGGTAGCTGCGCCTGCACAGTATAGGAGCCGGGCCCTTCCCCGGCAGTGCCGGGCAGCGGCAACGAGTTCAACCCTCGCCATTCGCAACCCGATAAGACAACCGTGGTCAGCACCGCCAGGCCCAGGAACGCGCCTCGCGTCCATGCCGCCCGCCTCACGATCCCCCTCCGGGGGGCGTCATCAGGCCGGACAGTCCCGCGGCGGGGTCAGTCGGCGTCGCTGGGGGACGGTGATGTCATACCGCTTAGCCGGGCCTCCGTGCCGCCGGATATCAACGAAG
>NZ_LZJG01000135.1:0-578 GCF_001667785.1 Mycobacterium sp. E3247
ATAATCAGGCGGTGCGTCAGCGCACCGGCTGAAGCTCAAAAGACTCTGACCGAATTGTTCGACGCCGGCCGCCGGGTAGTTGCCGTGGCCGTCAAACCGGCGCCGGGGATGACGACGCTGTCCCGGGCGGACGAATGCGAGCTCTCGCTCGCGGGGTTCCTGGTCTTCGCCGACGAGCCCAAATCCGCCGCACGCCAATCGCTGTTGGAGCTGGCCGAGCTGGGCATCGAGCTGAAGATCGCCACCGGGGACAACCCGCGAGTGGCCGAAAAGGTCTGTGAAGAACTGGGTTTGGCCTCGAAGGGCACGATCACCGGCGCGCAGCTCGAACCCCTGGACGACGCCGCGTTCGCGTACGCCGCGCAACACCACACCATCTTCGCGCGCATCTCCCCCGAGCAGAAGGCGCGGCTGATCACCGCGCTGCGGCGCGAGGGGCGAGCCGTCGGCTTCCTGGGCGACGGGGTCAACGACGCGCTGGCGTTGCACGCCGCCGACGTGGGGATCTCGGTGGACAGCGCCACCGACGTGGCCAAGGACGCCGCCGACGTGGTGCTGCTGGAAAAGGATCTGGGCGT
>NZ_LZJG01000136.1:0-13344 GCF_001667785.1 Mycobacterium sp. E3247
CGCCCACTGGGCCTCCGAAGCGGTCGACGCCGTGGGCACCGCGCTGAGCTCGGTGGCCGAATGGTCCCAGCGCGCGCATCGCGTCGGCGATCAGTTGCTCGCCGCGGTGCACCGAGCCGTCGGCCGCCACCAGCCCCCGCGGGTCGGAGACCCGCTGCACGAATCCGGTCATCACCAGACCGGGCTGGTCGAGCCGCGGGTTCTCCGCGGGCACGCCCACCTCCGGCGCGCGCTCGGGGTAGAGCGTCAGGACGGGCTTGCGGGTGATGGCGCGGCCGGCGGCCACCGCCGCCAGGTTGGTGTTACCGATCGACAGGCCCAGCGCGGTCCCAGCTCCATTGGCCATATGTCCCAACCCCAACTTCGGCAACTCGCATCCCAGGCTAGCCGTTATTGTGCCGCCGAAACCTGTACCGCGTCTCAGGGGAACATAGGTGCCGGCTGTGCGCCGGCCGTCAGCGGATGTTGCCGGCGCCGGCGATCAGCGGCAGGTCGAGCGGCGTGACCCAGCCCGGCCGCAGGTCGTTGACGGCGGGCACGGCGTTGAGGGCCCGCATCCCGGTGGCCAGGCACCCGGCCGTGGCCGCGTCGCGGCCCGACCCGTCGGTGAACCGGAACGCGGTTTCCTGGAACACGCTGGGCGTGCCCTCGATCTCCACCCGGTAGACGTCGTTGTCGTGCCCGGTGGGCCAGTCGGGGGCGGCGTCGAGGCCGATGCGGTTCACATGCTCGAGCTGAATCCTGTTCTCGCCCTTGTAGATCCCGTTGATGGTGAACCGGACCGCGGCGACGTGCCCGGGTTTGATCACGCCCTTGACGGTGTTGCGCTCGGTCGGTGTCACCCACTTGTCCCAGGTGGTGGTGATCTCGTCGAGCATGATGCCCGCGGCGTGGGCGATCATCGGCACGGTGGCGCCCCACGCGAAGATCAGCATGTTGGAGTCTTCCAGCAGCGGGCGGTATTCGGGCTCGCGGCCGATCCCCATCTCGACTTCGTAATCGCCTTCGTAGTTGGTGTAGTCGAGCAGTTCGGACGCGCGCACCCGGCGCACCTCCGAGCACAGGCCCATCAGCGTCATGGGGAACAGGTCGTTGGCGAATCCGGGGTCGATGCCGGTGGTGAAGCACGACGACTCCCCCAGCTCGCACGCCTCGGTGATGGGCTGAATCCACTGCGGCGGGTTGAGGTGCATGGTCGGCCACACCCACGGGGTCATCGCCGTCGAGCAGACGTCGATCCCGGCCCGCAGGAACCGCGTGATCAGCGCGATGTTGTCCTGGGCGTGCATCGCCGTCGGGCCGTAGTGCACCAGCGCGTCGGGCTTCAGCGCGATCAGCGCGTCGACGTCGTCGGTGGCGATGATGCCGACCGGCTCGGGCAGCCCGCAGATGTCGCCGACGTCGCGCCCCACCTTGTCGGGGTTGCTGACGCCGACCCCCACCAGTTCGAACAGCGGATGCTTGACGATCTCGGCGATCACCATCTTGCCCACGAAGCCGGTGCCCCAAACCACCACACGTTTTGCGCCGTGTTCCGACATACTCACCTTCCCGTGCCAGCCCCCGTGGGACTCACATTAGAGCGGCGCCGCTTCGTCTGGGCGGAAAGCTTCCGTAGCACCGCATGTGGTGACACGATGCAAATCATGACGAAGCATCGGCGTGGCCTGAGGATCCTGTTCGCCGTCGGAGTCGGCTGGGTCGCGACGGTCCCCGGCGTGGCCCAGGCCATCCCCCAGATGCCGCAGGCCCGCTACGAGGTGACCGGCGGCCCGGTCGCGCAGTACATCTCGTACCAGACCGACGCCGGTCAGCTGCACCAGGTCAACGTGCCGCTGCCGTGGTCGACGGAGTTCACCTCCTTCGGCGGGCAGGTGTTCGTGATCAGCGCGCAGGGCGCCGGCCCCCTGCGCTGCCGGATCCTGCTCGACGGCAACGTGGTCGCCGACGCGCAGTCGGCGGGCGGCAGGACCGTCTGTGCCCACTAAGACGGGTATCGCGACGCGAACGAACGGGGCTCCGCCGCCGGAGGTCCCTTTGTCCGACATCCACCTGGACTCGCTGGACTTCTGGGGCCTCGACGACGACTTCCGCGACGGCGCCTTCACCACGTTGCGCCGCGAGGCGCCCATCTCGTTCTGGCCCGCGATCGAGATGGAGGGGTTCGTGGCGGGCGACGGGTACTGGTCGCTGACCCGGCACGACGATGTGCACTTCGCCAGCCGCCATCCGGAGATCTTCAGCTCCAGCCCCAACATCACGGTCAACGACAACGCGCCGGAGATCGCCGAGTACTTCGGTTCGATGATCGTGCTCGACGACCCGCGGCACCAGCGGCTGCGCTCGATCGTCAGCCGGGCGTTCACCCCGAAGGTGGTGGCGCGCATCGAGGCGTCGGTGCGCGAGCGGGCCCGACGGCTGGTCGCGTCGCTGATCGCCAATCACCCCAACGGGGAAGCGGACCTGGTCACCGAGCTCGCCGGCCCGCTGCCGCTGCAGATCATCTGCGACATGATGGGGATCCCCGAGGAGGACCATCAGCGAATCTTCCACTGGACCAACGTGATTCTCGGGTTCGGCGACCCCGACCTGACGACCGACTTCGACGAATTCCTCAAGATCTCGATGGACATCGGCGCCTACGCGTCCGCGCTGGCGGAGGACCGCCGCGTCAATCACCACGACGACCTGACCAGCAGCCTGGTGGAGGCCGAGGTCGACGGCGAGCGGCTGTCGTCGGCGGAGATCGCGTCCTTCTTCATCCTGCTGGTGGTGGCGGGCAACGAGACGACGCGCAACGCGATCAGCCACGGCGTGCTGGCCCTGTCGCGCTACCCCGACGAACGGGACAAGTGGTGGGCCAACTTCGACCGGCTGGCGCCGACGGCGGTCGAGGAGATCGTGCGGTGGGCCTCGCCGGTGGTCTACATGCGGCGGACGCTGACCCGCGACTTCAAGCTGAGCGGCACCAAGATGGCCGAGGGCGACAAGGCCGTGTTGTGGTACAACTCGGCCAACCGCGACGAGGCGACGTTCGCCAACCCCTGGCTCTTCGACCTGGCGCGAACCCCCAACCCGCACTTCGGTTTCGGTGGCGGCGGGGCGCATTTCTGCCTCGGCGCCAACCTCGCCCGCCGCGAGATCCGGGTGGTCTTCGACGAGTTGCGCCGCGAGATACCCGACATCGTCGCCGTCGAGGAGCCCGCCCGGCTGCTCTCGCAGTTCATCCACGGCATCAAGGCGCTGCCGGTCGCCTGGACGCCGCCCCGGGGGTAGCGCGCGGTCCGGAAGCATGTGCGCACTCGAAAACTTGATAGCGCCGGCGCTATCAAAATTCCGCCTAACCTATTCGTCATGACGATTCCCGCGTTCCCCGCCGCGGACGTACTTGCCGCCCGCCAGAAGCTCGTGCTCGACCACTTCCACGACGAGGTCCGCCAGGACTGGGACGACGTGTTGTCGACCTTCCCGCATCCGCGCTACGAGCTGATCCCGCAGATGATCGTCCACGACGGCGATCGAGCGGTGCGCGACTACTACGCCTACACCCGCACCGCGTTTCCCGACCAGGACCACGAGATCATCGCGCTGCGGCACAGTGCCGACGCGGTGATCGTCGAGTTCTGGCTGATGGGTACCCATCTGGGCTACCTCGGCAAGGTGCCGCCGACGGGCAGCCGGTTCCGGGTCCGCATGACCGCCTACTTCGTCTTCGACGAGACGGAAACGCTTGTGTGCGAACGCATTTACTTCGACACGCTGACCATGATCAAGCAGCTGCTGGGCGGGCTGGACATGAAGAAGCCAGCCAATTGGCTGCTGGCGGCGCGCTGCGCGCGCGGCTTCCTGTCGATGTCGTCGGAGAAGCCGGACCCGGCGCTGACCAATACCGTCCCGCCGAGCTTCGCGACTGCCTGAACCGATCAGCAGCCGAGTTGGGCTGCGAGATCGAGGAAGTCGGACGCGTTGATGTCGAATTCGTCGGAATAGGTCACGTCGGCGTCGCCGTCGGTGCCGAACTCCAGCGGGCGCGCGACGAAGGCGGTCCGGAACCCGAGCCGGGCCGCGGCGCGGATGTCGTACTTGTGGCTGGCCACCATCATGATCTCGCCGGCGTCCAGGCCCAGATACGTCGCGGCCATCCGATACACCGCCGGGTCGGGCTTGAACGCCCCGGCCATCTCCGCGGCGAAGATCGCGTCGAAGGGCAGCCCCGCCCGCTTGCAGATGCTGACGACCGCCGACACGTCGGCGTTCGACAGCGTGGCCAGGGTGTAGGCGGTTCGAAGCCGGGTCAGCCCGGGCACCGCGTCGGGCCAGGGCTTGAGCCGCTGCCAGGCCAGGGTCAACTCGTCGCGTTCGGCGCCGGAGAGGGCGATGCCGCGCTGGTCCAGGACCGCGTCGAGGGCCCGCCGATACACCGCGCGCACCGACACCCACGCGGTACCGTGGTGCTCCGCCGTGTCGAGCGTCGTGAAGTAGCCTGCGCGCCAACGCCGTACCACGTCGGGCCAGTCGGCTTCCGGGTGCCGCCCGGCGGCGATCCGCCGCGCCTCCTCGCACAACGTCGAATGAAAGTCCGTCGCCGTGCCTTGCACGTCGAACAGCAGCGCCTTGACCACAGGCTTCATCATGCAACGATGTGCCTCGTGGCCGACACCGACAGCGCCGAAGAGCGCGAGCCCGATTACCGGTTCACCTTCGCCAACGAGCGGACTTTTCTGGCCTGGCAGCGCACGGCGCTGGGGTTGCTCGCCGCGGCCGTGGCGCTCGTGCAGTTGGTCCCGGAGCTGGGAGTCCCCGGCGCGCGCCGTGTGCTCGGTGGGGGGCTCGCGCTGCTGGCCATCCTCACCAGCGGGATGGGGTTGTTGCGTTGGCAGCAGGCGGATCGCGCCATGCGTCACGGGACCCCGCTGCCACGGCATCCCTCGCCGACCTACCTGGCGGTGGGCCTGACGGTGGTGGGGCTGATCGCGCTCGCGTTGGTGATCGCAAAGGCGGTCATGAGTTGAGCGAGTCGACGGCGGAACGCGGGGACCAGGCCGAGCGGACGACGCTGGCCTGGACGCGGACGTCGTTCGCGTTCCTGGGCAACGGCGCCCTGCTGATGATCAGGAACCTGCACGGCCCCGTCCGCCCGGCCGACTTGGTCCCCGCCGGGCTCGCCGGCGCCGTGGCGTTGGGAACGTTCCTGATCGCCGTGCGCCGCCAACACACCCTGCAGCAGCGGCCCCTCCCGCAGCGACTCACGCCCCGGCGCCAGGTGCACGTCATCGGCGGGGCCGTGCTGGCCCTCATCGTCGTCACCGCGCTCGCGCAGCTGATCTAGCTACTCGCCCAGCAGGGCCCGCACCGCCGGGCGGGGCCCCGTCGGCCGGAGCATGGCGCTGGCGGGGCGGGGACGCACCGTCAGCGGCCACCAGAACCAGCGGCCCAGCAGCGCGGCGATGGCCGGGGTCATGAACGCGCGCACCACCAGGGTGTCGAACAGCAGGCCCAGGCCGATCGTCGTGCCCACCTGGCCGAGCACCCGAAGCTCGCTGACCGCCATGGAGGCCATGGTGAAGGCGAACACCAGGCCCGCATTGGTGACCACCTTGCCGGTACCGCCGACCGCCCGGATGATCCCGGTGTTCAGCCCGGCGCCGATCTCCTGCTTGAACCGGGCGACCAGGAGCAGGTTGTAGTCGGACCCCACCGACAGCAGGATGATCACCGACATCGCCAGCACCAACCAGTGCAGCTCCATCCGAATGAGGTGCTGCCACAACAACACCGAGAGCCCGAACGACGCTCCCAGCGACAGCGCGACCGTCCCCACGATCACCACGGCCGCGGCCAGGCTGCGGGTGATCACCAGCATGATGATGAAGATGAGGCACAGCGAGGAGATCGCCGCGATCATCAGGTCGTAGCTGGCGCCGTCGGAGATGTCCTTGAACACCGCCGCGGTGCCGCCCAGGGAGATCCGTGCGTTCTCCAGCGGGGTGGTCTTCAGCGCCTCCTCGGCCGCGGTCTTGATGGCCTCGACCCGCGCGAAGCCCTCGGGTGTCGCCGGGTCGCCTCGGTGCAGGATGAACAGGCGCGCGGCCTTGCCGTCCGGCGACAAGAACATCTCCATGCCGCGCTTGAAGTCTCGGTTGTTGAAGACTTCCGGTGGCAGATAGAAGGAATCGTCGTTCTTGGACGCGTCGAACGCCTGGCCCATGGCGCCGGGGTTCTTGCCGTTCTCATCCAGCTGGCCGAGCACCCCGGACATGGTGCTGTGCATCGTCAGCATCATGGTCCGCATGCTGGCCATGGAGTCGATCATCGGGGGGATCTGGGCGATCAGCTGGGGCAGGAGCACGTCGATCTTGTCGATGTCGGTGACCAAATCGCCGAGCCTGTCGTTGATTTCGTCGACTCCGTCGATCGCGTCGAAGATCGATCGCAGCGACCAGCAGACCGGGATGTCGTAACAGTGGCGTTCCCAGTAGAAGTAGCTGCGCACGGGGCGCCAGAAGTCCTCGAAATCCGAGATGCGGTCACGCAATTCGGCCGTGATCGCCTGCACGTCGTGGGTTTCGCCGGTCAGGTGGTGGGTGGTGGCGACGAGCTGCGACATCAGGCCATGCATGCGCTGCATGATGGCGATCATCGTCGCCAGCTCGTCGGCCTGCCGCAGTAGATCGTCCATCCGTTGCCGTTGGAAGGCGCTGTTCTCGGCCAGGACGGCGTTTTGCGCACCGATCATGAACGGCAGCGTGGTGTGCGGGAGTGTGGTCCCGTCCGGCCGGGTTATCGCCTGCACCCGGGAGACACCCGGCACGGCGAGCACGCCTTTGGCTAACTTGTTCAGTACCAACATGTCTGCCGGGTCGCGCAGGTCGTGGTCCGCCTCGACCAACAAGAGCTCCGGCTTCATCCGCGCCTGGGAGAAGTGGCGGTCGGCCGCGGCGTAGCCGGCGTTGGCCGGAATGTAAGCGGGAACGTATTGCCGGTCGTTGTAGCTGGTCTTGTACCCGGGCAACGCGAGCAGCCCGACGAGGGCGACGCCACACGTCGCCACCAGAACGGGCGCGGGCCAGCGGGTGACCACCGTGCCCATCCGTCGCCAGCCGCGGACCTTGATCATCCGCTTGGGGTCGAAGAGGCCGTAGCGGCTGCCGACGGTGAGCACCGCGGGCCCCAGGGTGAGCGCGGCCGCGACGGCGACGAGCATGCCCGCAGCGCAGGGGATGCCCAGGGACTGGAAATAGGGCAACCGGGTGAAGCTCAGGCAGTACGTCGCGCCCGCGATCGTCAGGCCGGAGCCGAGGATGACGTGGGCCACCCCGCGATAGGTGGTGTAGTAGGCCGTCTCCCGGTCCTCGCCGGCCTGGCGGGCCTCTTGGTAACGGCCGAGCAGGAAGATCCCGTAGTCCGTTCCGGCCGCCAGGCTCAGCGAGGTGAGCAGGTTGATGGCGAAGGTGGAAAGCCCGACGACGCCCAGGTCTGCGAGCAACGCGACGGTTCCGCGCGCGGCGACGAACTCGACGCCGACCAGGAGCAGCAGCAGCACGACGGTGACGATCGAGCGGTACACGGCGAGCAACACGACGAAGATCACCAGGACGGTCGTCGCCGTGATCAAGACCAGGGACTTGTCGCCGCTGGCGTGCATGTCCGCGATCAGCACCGAGGGCCCGGTCAGATAGACCTTGAGCCCGGCGGGCGGGGGCGTTCGCGCGACGATGCCCCGAACCGCCTCGATCGATTCCGCCGCCAGGGCCTCGCCCTGGTTACCGGCGAGGTCGAGTTGCACGTAGGTGGCCTTGCCGTCGGCGCTTTGCGCGCCCGCGGCGGTGAGCGGATCGCCCCAGAAATCCTGAACGTGCTGGACGTGCCGCCGGTCGTCTTTCAGCGTGCGGATCAGGGCGGCGTAGAACTTGTGCGCGTCGTCGCCAAGGGGTTGGTCGCCCTCGAGGACGATCATCGCCGCGTTGTCGGAATCGGATTCGGCGAAAACCTTGCCCATCCGCTTCATCGCCTGGATCGATGGCGCTTCGTCGGGCGTCATGGACACCGAATGTTCTTGTCCGACTTTTTCCAGCGATGGGACACAGAGGCTCACCAGGACCGCGACTGCCAGCCACCCGAAGATGATGGGGATCGAAAATCGGCGGATGGCGCGTGCGATGAATGGCTGTTCCGGATGTGCGGTGGCCGTGCGATTGTTGGTCACTCGGATTTCAATTATTGCCCTTTGCCCCGAGGTTTCTCGTAATGCGCACGACGCTTAGCACGGACGTCCACTTTGGTGTTGGTGTGTTCCGCGGGTAAACGTACGCTACGACGGGCGATGACGACTCGCAAATCGAACAATTGCCGTCTTCTTGGTCTCCGGCGACCTGCCGCAACGGCAGCGGGCGCTCCCTCCGGCCGGTGACGGGCGTCACCTCGGGGCCGCTGGCTGCGCAGGTCGGCCCGACCCGAGTCGTCAGTCCGCCTGCGCGGCGGGCATTTTCGCGCCCCGTACCGCCGAGCGGGCGCCGTTTCCGGTGGTTGCCGAAGCCGAGCGGAACGTCACGACCGGCGCTACACTGCTCCCTCATGTGTTCAACGTAGACACGTGTTGAACAAGCTGCCCTTGCGGGGTTAAGGTTTCGAGAAAACAAGCGATATCCGGAGGCAGACTGGGCCGCGATTGCCTTAGGGTCCGAATCAATGAGCGCACCGAATTCCCCGCAGCGGGCAATTCGGTGCGCATGTTCCACCGGCGCAGGGTCGGGGCCAATGCCAGTTTCCGTTTCTGCGCCTTCGCAGATTGGTCTCTGAGTAATGCCCCAACAGCCGTCCGTCGCGATCGTCATTCCGGCCTATAACGAGGAACGTTATATCGGCAAATGCCTGGCATCGTGCCTCGACCAGACCTCTGCGCCCGAGGAGATAATCGTCGTCGACAACAAGTCGACGGACGGCACCGCGGCCATCGTGCGCCGGTTTCAAGCCGAGAACCCGCACGTCGACATCCAGCTGATCGAGCAGAACGACCATCAGGGCATCGCCCCGACGCGCAACCACGGCTTCGATCACGCGCGCAGCGACGTCATCGCCCGGACCGACGCCGATTCCGTGGTCGCCAGGGACTGGGTCGAGACGATTCGCCGCCGGTTCGAGGATCCCGACGTCGACGCGGCGAGCGGGCCGATCGGGTTTCACGACATGCCGCTGCGGGGGTTCCTGTTCTGGACCGACTCCACCCTGCGCGGCAAGGTGCACAAATACGCGAAGAACGAGCGGTTCCTCATCGGCGCCAACATGGCGATTCGCGCCCAGGCGTGGAAGTCGGTCCGCCACCTGACGCAGCTGGACCTCGAGGACTGCCTGCACGAGGACGTCGATCTCGCGCTGACCTTGTTCAAGAACGACTTCGAGATCGCCTACGAGCCGGGCATGGTGGTCGCCATGTCGGCCCGGCGGGTGGAGTCGTCACCGCGCGAGTTCTACCGGTATGTCACGCGCTATACGAGGACGACCGACCTGCACGGGGTCAGAAGTCCCGCGGGCTACACGGCGATCACCACACTGCTGTTGCTGTACTTCCCGTTCCGGACGATGCGGTTCTTCTACGATCCCGAAAACCTGCAGTTCACGTCGTCGAAGGCGCTCAACAAGCTGCGCGCGATGCGCGCCGGGCGGCGGTTACCCCGCGCGTCACGTCGATGACCGCCGGCGGTGAACTAGCCGATCCCGGCGGCCCGGGACCCGCCGACCCCGGCGCCGCGGACGCCCCACGTCCGGGCGGGCCGATCGCCGGCCTCCGCAGGCAGGCGGCGCTGGTCGCGGGGTTCGGGTTGGCCGTCCCGCTCGCCGCCGGCGCGCTGGGGCTTGGCCTGCTCAGCGGGAGCCGGCGCCGCGGGCTCAACTTCTTCTCCTCCACCTGGCCCCACGCGCTGCTGGCGACCAACGGCATCCGCATCAATGTCGTTGGCACACAGAACCTGACGGCGCAGCGCCCGGCCGTCTTCCTCTACAACCACCGCAACCGCGTCGACCCGTTCGTCGCCGCCGCGCTGCTGCGCGACAACTGGATCAAGATCGCCAAAAAGGAACTCGCGAGCGACCCGATCATCGGCACGCTGCTGAAGCTGAACGACGGGGTGTTCCTCGACCGCGACGACACCGCCGCGGCGGTGGAAACCCTGCACCAGGTCGAGGAGCGCGCGAAGCAGGGGCTGTCGATCCTGATCGCCCCGGAGGGCACCGCGCTGGACACCACCGGGGTGGGGCCGTTCAAGAAGGGTGCGTTCCGCATCGCGATGGCGGCGGGAATTCCGATCGTGCCGATCGTGATCCGCAACGCGGAGATCATCGCCGCGCGGGATTCGATGGAGATTCACCCCGGCACGGTGGACGTCGCGGTGCTCCCGCCGATCCCGGTCGACGACTGGACCCTCGACACGTTGACCGACCGCATCGCCGAGGTGCGCGGGCTGTATCTGGACACGCTGGCCGATTGGCCGGCCGGGTCCTAGGCGGTTGCTCGAAGCCCGGAAACCGTCGAGCGCATCGGACGCAGCGACGACAGGAACATCACTCCGTAGCCGTTGGCGCGCAGGCTGACTCGCAGGCCCGCGCTTGGCGTGTTGTGCTCGAACCACCGGGCCAGGGCCGGGCGGTGCTGGTAGGCGGAGGCGTTCTCGACGCCCAGCAGCCGCAAGAGGGCCGACAACGTGTTGGGCTGGCTGGCCCCCGAGGCGATGGTCAATGTGTTCCTTCCTGGGTGTGCAGGGGTAGCAGCTGCTGTGTGGGCGAGTCGGCTACCGAATGCGCGGGCGCGTCGATATCACCCAGCACGAAGGCGAAGGTGATCGCCAGGCAAGCGCATCCCCGGCACAGTGTTTCCATTGGGCCACATCGACTTTCGCATCGGTAACGGACGGAAGTCCGCGTATCTGCTTCGGGCCGATTACCCCGCTGCGGCGCGCGCAAACGGCACGCGGGTAAATCCACGGAATCGCCGGCGTCCCAGCAGCCACACGCGTCACTGGAACGGCCGCCGCGGCCCGGGGCTGCTGTGGCGGGTGTGGCGTTACGCGATCACGTAGTCGCTGAGCGGGAACGTCGCGGCTTCCCGCACCGAGTTCAACGTCGACGTCGGCCGCAGCAGCGACGCCTCGCCGCTTGGGCTGAAGTAGTACGACCGCGACGTGGCGCAGTTGCCGGAGTAGAACACCGTGTTGTCCAGCCGTTCGGTCATCCGCTCCATGAACCCGTCGTTGGCCTCCTCGGTCACCTCGAAGGTCGTCGCGCCGCGGCGCTTGACCTCGCCGAGCAGCCGGTCCATGTGCCGCATCTGATACTCGATGGTGTGGAAGAAGGACAGGCCGGAGAAGGCGAACGGGCTGGCCAGGCTGAAGTAATTGGGGAAGTACGGCATGGTGACGCCCTGGTAGGCCTGGAACCGGGTCTCCCGCCACCACTTTCCGAGGTTGCGGCCCTTGCGGCCGACCACCTCGATGGCCGGGAAGTTGGCCTCCCACAGGTCGAAGCCGGTCGCCAGGACCAGGGTGTCGATCACGGTCTTACGCCCGTCGACGGTGACGACGCCGTCCGGCTCGATCCGCTCGATCCCGGCGGTCTCCAGGTGCACGTTGGGCTGGGTGAACGCGCGGTAAAAGGTGTTGGAAAAGGTCGGCCGCTTGCAGCCGAGGTCATAGTCCGGCGTCAACCTGGCGCGCAGTTCCTTATCGCGGATCCACCGGAACCGGTTGATCTTGGCCAGGTCGGAGGCGGAGATGTTGCCCCGCCCGCGGGACTCTTTGAAGTGCAGCGCCCCGACCACCATGATGATCTCGAGCAGGATGTCGGTCACCCACCGCAGCGCACGCTGGGCCGCCGGCACCCGGGCGAACAGCCGCCGCACCCCCGGGGAGAACCCGAAGTCGAACTTCGGCAACACGTGGGTCGCGGTGCGCTGGTAGACGGTCAGCTCGCCGGCCTGCCTGGCCAGCTCCGGAATGACCTGCACCGCCGACGCCCCGGTCCCGATCACCGCGATGCGCCGGCCCTGATAGCGGTAGTCGTGGTCCCACGCGGTGGTGTGGACCACCTTGCCCCGGAAGCTGGAGACGCCGGGGATGTCCGGCATGCGCGGCTGGGACAGGAAGCCCGTGGCGGTGATCAGGAAACGGGACGTCAGGGTTTCCCCGCCCGCCAGCGCCACCCGCCACACCGCGGCGTCCTCGTCCCACTGGGCGCCTTCCACCGTGGTGTTAAACCGCATCTTGCGACGCACGTCGTACTTGTCGGCGACGTCTTCGGCGTACTTCTTGACCTCACCGCCAGGCGCGAACAGCCGCGACCAGCCCGGATTGGGCTCGAACCAGTAGGAGTAGGTGGTCGACGGGATGTCGACGGCGATCCCCGGGTAGTGGTTGACGTGCCAGGTGCCACCCAGGTCGTCCTCGCGCTCCACGATGACGAAGTTGTCGTACCCGAGGCGCTTGAGCTGGATCGCGGCGCCGATGCCCCCAAAGCCCGCGCCGACGATGACGGCGTCGAAAAGGTCCGTGTCCACACTCTGCTCCGTGCTCACTTGCTCTTGCTCCGCGCTTACACACAAAGAACTTTCACTAATCTTACGGAATTCTAATAGCGCTGTGCGCGACGACGCGGGCGTGTTTGCCGGCATGTGACCTTGCCGACACCAAAAGCTGCTGCCAGACAGGCTGTTTTGCCGGACGCGGCGTTGCCGGCGCTCTTAGCGCGCGGCCGGCCCGGCCGAGGCCGTCGCCTGGAGGCGGCCCAGGAACTCGTGGCATCGCCGCGCACGCTCGGAGTCTTGTGCCATCACCTCGCTGAAGAACGATGCGACGTCGTCCATGCCAGCGTCTTTCGCGTCGCGCACGTACTGGCCGTAGTCGTGTCCCGCCTTCAGCGAGTGGTACTGCACGGAGATGAGGTCGAAAGTCACGTCATCGAAACCTGTTTCACCCGTAGCCATGTCATCACCCTTCCGTGTCGTCAGCGTGTTCGCCGGACCGGCTACCCTGGGAGATCGACACCAAACGGCGGCCCGGGGGCAGTTTCGTTAGATCGCGTTTTCCCGGGTCCTTTCGGATGGGCGTCATATCGGTGCGACGACACGCGGCGCTCATCCGACGCATGTTGCGGCGCCTAGGTATACAGGAAACAATGACGAATTGTTCGCCATATTGACAGTTTGGGAGGGGTCCGTATGGGCACTAGTCGCGGCATGATCGCACGTCTCTTCATCCGTTCCCTGGCTCCAGCAGTCGCCGCGGCGTCCGGCCTCGGCGCGTCGGCCCTCGTCGGTTCCGCCCTGCCCACCGCCGCCGCCCAATGTCCCGACGTCCA
>NZ_LZJG01000137.1:0-659 GCF_001667785.1 Mycobacterium sp. E3247
GGCCTGCCCCGGGCGACGGGTCCCTCGCCGCGACGGATTGCCCAGCGCGGAGCGCTGGAAATCCAGGCTTATGACGAAGTGTGCTTTCCCGGGCTGGCCGACGAATGGGCGAAGTGGAACGGCCAGCGCCCCTTCGTCGGGACACTGACCATGGAGCTGACCACGGACGTCGACGACGAGGTCGCATCGTGGATCGCGGCGGGAACGCCGCCGATCTGCTTCGGCTTCGGCAGTACAACGGTCGATTCGCCAGCCGACACCATCACCATGATCGGCGAGGCCTGCGCCGAGTTGGGCGAGCGGGCGTTGGTGTGCTCGGGCAAAACCGATTTCAGTGGGGTCGCCCATTCCGACCACGTCAAGGTGGTAGGGGTGGTCAACTACGGGGCGGTCTTTCCCGCTTGCCGGGCGGTGGTGCACCACAGCGGCGCGGGCACCACTGCCGCGGGCCTGCGCGCCGGAGTACCCACCTTGAGCCTTTGGAGCATGAGCGATCAGAAGATCTGGGCGGGCCAGGTGGATCGGCTGAAAGTCGGTGTCGCCCGCCCGTTTTCCCAAACCACGCGCGAGTCGCTGGTGGCCGACCTGCGCCAGATCCTCTCCCCCGACTACGTCTCCCGCGCCCGCGAACTCGCCGGCCGGATGACCACCCCCGCCGA
>NZ_LZJG01000138.1:0-535 GCF_001667785.1 Mycobacterium sp. E3247
GACGCCGCCGCGGCGCTGAACGTGTTCCCGAAATTGCTTGATGTGCCCATGAATACGTACTTGATCGTGTTGGCGAAAATCCTTCTGCCCGTTGCTACCCCGGTGGCCAGCACGCCCAGATCCTTTTCCAGCAGCACCACGTCGGCAGCGTCCTTCGCCACATCGGTTGCGCTGTCGACGGAGATCCCCACGTCGGCGGCGTGCAACGCCAGCGCGTCGTTGACCCCGTCGCCCAGGAAGCCGACGGCTCGCCCCTCGCGCCGCAGCGCGGTGATCAGCCGCGCCTTCTGCTCGGGGGAGATGCGCGCGAAGATGGTGTGGTGTTGCGCGGCGTACGCGAACGCGGCGTCGTCCAGGGGTTCGAGCTGCGCGCCGGTGATCGTGCCCTTCGAGGCCAAACCCAGTTCTTCACAGACCTTTTCGGCCACTCGCGGGTTGTCCCCGGTGGCGATCTTCAGCTCGATGCCCAGCTCGGCCAGCTCCAACAGCGATTGGCGTGCGGCGGATTTGGGCTCGTCGGCGAAGACCAGGAACC
>NZ_LZJG01000139.1:0-4583 GCF_001667785.1 Mycobacterium sp. E3247
GTCATCCCCGACATATCCGTTACGTTACAGCTGACGCCGGCGCGTTACGGCTGGACCCGGGAAGTACGGGGCGCCGGGCGGTCACCGAGCTGGTCGCGCAGCCTTTGTACGAGCTGGACCAGTTTCGTGTAATGCGACCCGGGCCAGTAAATCCGCCCGCATCCGGCGCACCGGCTGAACGCCTCGTAGTGCTCGCGCGTCAGCGGCTCCAGCTGGTCGATCACCTCGTCCTTGCTCACCGGGGCCAGCATGCCGTTGCAGCGCATGCAGCGGGTGAGCGGCGCCAGCCGCCGCCCCAGGTCCAGCCGGCGCAGCACGTCGAGCGCCTGCTCCTCGGGATCGTCGGAGCGGACGAACAGGGCATGCGTGACGGCGCGGCGCTTCAGCAGGCCGCGATCGCGGGTCAGCAGGATCCGGTGCTGTGCGACGCTGACGTCGGCCAGCGTCTTGTCGTCGGCCTCGTTCGACCACCAGACGTCCAACCCGAGCAGGCGCAGCAGCCACGCCAGCCGGCCGAGGTTGACGTCGACGACGAACCGCGGCTCGCGCAACGGAACCGGCCGCAGCCGGGCGGTGTACCCCACGTCGAGCGCCTCGAAGGTCGGGTAGGCGGCGATGCGGTCGCCAAACCCCGGGCGGTAGGCGAAGTCCCTCGGGGATCCGTTCACCAGGATGAGGTCGACCTCGGTGTGGGGTATGCCCATCGCCTCCAGGACGTCCTTGACGGTCTGGTGTGGCCGGAACGGGCGGCGCACCGTCGTCCCCCGCGACTCGGCCGCCAGGAAGTCGTTGAGTTCGGCGTACACCCGAACTTCGACGTGGCCGGTCGGCTCGTTCACCCACACGGTCCCGCGCCGGCGGCGGCGCGGGTTCGGGTGATGACCGGCTGCGCGAAACCGGCGGAGCCCACCGCGCGTCGCACCTCCTCGTCGACCGCGCCGGCGCGGTCGATCGGCACCAGCGCAATCACACAGCCCCCGAACCCTCCGCCGGTCATCCGCGCGCCCAACGCGCCCGCGCGCACCGCGGTGTCGGCGATCAGGTCGATGTGGTCGGTGGTGATCTCGAAATCGTCGCGCATGGACGCGTGCGATTCGCTGAAGATCCGCCCCGCTTCGGCGAAATCCGAATCATTCAGTGCCACAACGCAATCCATGACCCGGCGGTTCTCGGTCAGCACGTGGCGGGCCCGTCGGGCGTCGACCGGGTCACGCACCGCTGCCACCGCGGACGGCCCGCGGTCCTGGATTTCGCGCAGCGACGACGCCCCGAGGTCCGCGGCCGCCCGCTCGCACGACGCCCGGCGTGCGGCGTAGTCGCCGCCGGCGTGACTGTGGCGGGCCCGGGAGTCGATCAGCAGCAGCGCGACACCGGCGGAGTCCGGGTCGAAGGCCACCGGCGCGAGCGTGAGGTCGCGAAAGTCGATCAGCAGCGCCGTCGCCGGCCGGCCGAACAGCGCCGCCAGCTGGTCGAGCAGACCCGTTGGGGCGCCGACGTAGTCGTTCTCGGCACGCTGGGCCAGGCGCGCCTGTTCCTTGGGGTCGATGCGCACGCCGGCGGCCGCTGCCATCGCGCCCAGCGCCGCGCACTCCAGCGCCGCCGACGACGACAGGCCCGATCCGATCGGGACGTCGCTGGTGATCCGCATCGCGCCACCGGGCACCGGGTGGCCCGCCTGTCGCAGCGCCCAGATCACCCCGGCCACATAGGCGGCCCAGCCGGACACGCCGCCGGGGGCGGTGTCCAGCGGGATGCGCACCGACCCATCCGCGCGGTCGCTGGCCACGGTGACGGCGCCGCCGCGGTCGGGCGTGAACGCCGCCACCGTGCGCTGGGGCAGCGCGATGGGCAGCGCGAACCCCAGGTTGTAGTCGGTGTGCTCGCCGATCAGGTTGATCCGGCCGGGCGCGGCGTAGCGGACCGTCATCCCAGCTCGCGCAGTCGCTCGGCCACGCTTTCGGGCGTCACATCGCTGATGAACGCTTCCATCGCGGACTCTGACCCCGCCAGGTATTTGAGCCTGGTGGCGCTGCGCCGGACCGACATCAACTCGACGTGGAAGTAGCCCTCGGCCTGGGAGCCGGTGTCGGCGTATTGGTGCAACGCCGAAATATAGGGCAGCGGTGAGGAATACATTCGGTCGAACCGCCCCAACACGTCGAGGTAGACGCGCGCGAACGCGTCCAGTTCTTCCTCGTCGAGTTCGGTGATGTTGCGCACGAACCTGTTCGGGTAGATGTGCACCTCGACCGGCCAGCGCGCGGCGAACGGCACGAAGGCGGTGAACAGGCCGTCGCGCACCAGGATTCGGCTGCCGTCGGCGACTTCACCGGCCAGTAGGTCACCGAAGAGGTTGGTGCCGTGACGCTTTCGGTGCCGACGCGCCTGGTCCAGCATCACGGCGGTTCGCGGCGTCAGGTAGGGATAGGCGTAGATCTGACCGTGCGGGTGGTTCAGCGTCACCCCGATCTCTTCGCCGCGGTTCTCGAAGCAGAACACCTGCTCGATCCCGGGCGTGTCCATGAGCTCGGCGGTGCGGTGCCGCCACGCCTCGATGACCAACCGGGCGTGCGCGGGCTCCAATCCCGCGAAGGAGCCGGTGTGGTCGCTGGAAAAGCAGACCACCTCGCAGCGGCCGTGCCCCGGGGCGGACACGAACCCGTCGCCGGGGGGCGCCAACGCCGGCCCGGCGCCCGACAGGCTGGGGAAGCGGTTCTCGAACACCACGACGTCGTAGTCGGGGGCGGGCACCTCGCTGGTGAGACCGGTCGGACCCGGGCACAGCGGGCACTGGGCGGCCGGGGGCATGTAGGTCCGGTCCTGGCGCAGCGCGGCGACGATCACCCACTGCCCCGTCGTCTGGTCGAACCGCAACTCGGAGTGCTGCCCGGCGCGCGCCGGCAGCGGCCTGCGATCTTCGACCGGTGCCGGGCGGTGGCCGGGCAGCGCGAAGAACAGCAGCTCACGGCCGTCGGCCAGCTTCGCCCGCGTCGGCGCTGTCACGATGTCGAAGACTAGCTTGGCCGCCGCGACGCCGTTCGGGTAACCATGATGGGTCGGGCGCCGGGAAGGGGGCAGGGCGATAACCGGTCTTTACGAACAAGCCGGCAACTGGGTGATCGGTTCGGATCCCGGTTTGCTCCGGCTGCGGATGGCGACGCGGACGACGGCCGCGCTCGGCTGTTCGCTGCTGGCGCTTTCCGTCCTGACCCGGGCGACCGGACAGCCCCTGACCGTCGCCCTGTTGGGCGTCGTCATCACGATGGTCGCGTCGCGATCCGTCAACGAGCCGGACCCGCGCCGGCAGCGGATCACCATGGCGCTGCTGCCGCTGCCCGCCGCCGCGTCCATCACCGCCGCCGCGGTGCTCGCGCCCCACCCGGTGGTCAGCGACGCGGTGTTCGTGGTGGTGGTCTTCACGGCCGCCTACATCCGCCGCTTCGGCGCCCGCGGCCGGGCCCTGGGCATGGTCGCCTTCATGTCCTACTTCTTCACGTTGTATCTGCGCGCGCGCATTTCGGAGCTGCCGTGGATGATCGGGGCGGTCGCGGTGGGCACGGTGTGCACGTTCGTGATGACCGCCTACGTCATGCCCGATCGGCCGGAACGCGTGCTGCGGGCGACCGTCCGGGCGTTGCGGGCGAGGATGGCGATCGTCGTCGACACGACGGCGGAAGCGGTGCGCACCGGCCGCCTCGACGAACGCCGCCGGCGCCGCATGCGGGCGCGCACCCTGCGGCTCAACGAGACCGCCCTGATGGTGCAGAGCCAGATCGAGGACAAGGCGGACCCCGCCCTGCTGTGGCCCGGTGTCACCGCCGAACAGCTGGCCCCGTGGCTGCTGGACGCCGAGCTGGCCATCGAGTGGGTGGCCACGGCCGGCCGGCGGGCCGCCGCGCTGGCGTCGGCGGACCCCGGCGCCATACCCGCCCAGACCCGGGCCGCGCTCGTCGACGCGCTCTCCACGCTGGCTCGGGCCATCCGCCTCCCCGAGCCCGACGGCCTTCGACGCGCCGCCGACCAAGCGCAACGACTGCTCGACGAGCAGTGCCGCCCGGCGGCGGCCCCCGCGGACGACGACCCGGGTGAGGCCGCCGTGCGCCGCCTCGCGTTGGCGATAGTCAACGCCGCCACAGCGACTGCCGACGTGCGGGCCATCGTCGACCGGGCCGCCACCGACCGCCCGCTGGGGACCATGGACAGCGAGCGGCCGCCCGCATCCGGCGACGAACCCGCCCAACCCGCCGACGAAGCGCAGCCGGCGGGTCTGCGACCGACCACCCGGCAGGCCATCCAGGTCGCCGTCGCCGCGTCGCTGGCCATCGTCGCCGGCGAGCTGGTGTCGCCGGCTCGCTGGTATTGGGCGGTGATCGCCGCGTTCGTCATCTTCGCCGGCACCAACTCGTGGGGCGAGACCCTCACCAAGGGCTGGCAGCGCCTGCTCGGCACCCTGCTCGGTGTGCCGTGCGGCGTGCTGGTGGCCACGCTGCTGGCTGGCGACAAGTCCGCCGCGCTCGCCGGGATCTTCGTGTGCCTGTTCTGCGCCTTCTATTTCATGACGGTCACCTACAGCCTGATGACGT
>NZ_LZJG01000140.1:0-813 GCF_001667785.1 Mycobacterium sp. E3247
CTTGCCCTCGGGGAACTGCAGCGGGATCACGCCCATGCCGATCAAGTTCGAGCGGTGGATGCGCTCGAACGACTCGGCGATCACCGCCCGCACGCCCAGCAGCAGGGTGCCCTTGGCCGCCCAGTCCCGCGACGAACCGGACCCGTACTCCTTGCCGCCCAGGACCACCAGCGGAATGTTCTGCGCCGCATAGTTTTGCGCGGCGTCATAGATGAACGCCTGCGGGCCGCCGTCTTGGGTGAAGTCGCGGGTGTAGCCCCCGGACACGTCGTCGAGCAACTGGTTGCGGAGCCGGATGTTGGCGAACGTGCCGCGGATCATCACCTCGTGGTTGCCGCGCCGGGAGCCGAAGGAGTTGTAGTCCTTGCGCTCCACGCCGTGCTCGTCGAGGTACTGCGCCGCAGGGGTGCCCGGCTTGATGGCGCCGGCGGGGGAGATGTGGTCGGTGGTCACCGAGTCGCCCAGCAGGGCCAGCACCCGGGCGCCGGTGATGTCCTTGACCGGCTCGGGCTCCGCCGCCATGCCCTCGAAGTACGGGGGCTTGCGCACATACGTCGAATTCTGGTCCCACTCAAAGGTATTGCCGCTCGGCGTGGGCAGGTTGCGCCACCGTTCGTCACCCTTGAAGACGTCGGCGTAGTTCTTGGTGAACATCTCCTGGCTGATCGCCGAGGCGATGGTGTCCGAGACGTCCTTCTGCGACGGCCAGATGTCTTTCAAGAAGACGTCGTTGCCGTCCTTGTCGGTACCCAGCGGCTGGTTCTCGAAATCGAAGTCCATGGTCCCCGCCAACGCGTAGGCCACCACCAGCGG
>NZ_LZJG01000141.1:0-3411 GCF_001667785.1 Mycobacterium sp. E3247
CGTTGATCGCGACCAACTTTCTCGGGCAGAACACCCCGGCGATCGCAGCCACCGAAGCCCAGTACATGGAGATGTGGGCCCAAGACGCTACCGCGATGTATGCCTATGCCGCTGCATCGGCGCCCGCGAGCACCCTGACCCCGATTCACGAACCGCCCCAGACCACCAACGAATCCGGGCGCGACGCGCAGGCCCGTTCGGTTGCCCAGACCGCGGGCAACACAACCGGCGCCCGCACCCAGTCACTGACCCAGCAACTCAGCACCAACGCGACCCGCCAGCTAGCCTCCCCCAACACCGCCGTCACCGGCGAGATCACCGGGCCCGGCACATACGGCCCCGGCACCTACACGACGTCGCAAGGGGGCATCGTCAATATCGGCGCCGGCAGTTCCCTCATCATCGACGCTGGCACTTTCAACGTAAATTACAGCTGCACCATCAACATCGAGTCCGGCAGCACATTGATCCTCACCAACGGCGGCTGGATGCAAATGATCGGCAATGGCGCGACGTTGACCATCCAGAACGGCAGCAGCTTGACGCTCACTGCGCAAAGTATCTGCGGCATGGGGGCCTTTTCCGGCGATAGCGTCACGATCTCTGACAGCATCGTCACGGTCGGGGTCGGGTCCACCGGAGGAGCATTGGAAACCTACGGTGGAACTCTCAACATCGTCAGCGGAGTGGTCTCCACGACCGGCAACGTCGTCCTCGCGCAGCCATACACCATCAGCGCGGCCGCCGCGGTACCGTCGGCGTCAACCGGGGCGGGCGCACTCCCCGGGGCGGGCGTGCTCAGCAGCTCACCTGGCCTGGCGGGAACCGCGGGAATTCAACCTCAGCTCGACGCACCCAGTCTCCTGCAATGGGCACAGAGCCTATCCGGGGCCGAGGCGGTGGCGGGAGCGGTCTGAGCATGACCGCCCACTAGCAAACCGGGAGGCTCGAGCGGCCGGTTCACATCAGTTGGCCGACCACGAAACCGGCGAGCAGAACGCAAAAGCCCCCGATCTCGCCGGCGATAAGCAACGGCATCGCCAACCCCGTGCCCGTTGCGGGGTCCGCGAATTGGTTGACGGTGTCGCGCCGCGCCCCGTGCCCGATGTAGCTCAGGATGGCGCCGACGAAGAAGAAGACGACCACACCGGCCGCGCTCAGGTTGACCCACGTCGGCCACGCGCTGAGCTCGACGAAGACCGCCAGCAGCAGCGTCGCGAACGAGTAGAGCAACGCCGCCCGGTGTGCGATGTCGACGTAGGGATGGGCGCGATGGTCAGGCGCGGCCATGATCTGCCGGTACTTCCACACCCCGAGCACCAGCGCCAGCAGAAAGATCAGGCCGGCCGCCAGCAGCGTGACCTTGGTGTCGAGTCCGAGGGAGTAGCTCATCGCTCCGCTGAGTTTAGTTGCCCTTCATAAAGATCGACTAGCGTGGATTCCATGCGATTCGCGTTCAAGACCTCACCCCAAGACACCACCTGGGCGGACATGCTCGCCGTCTGGCAGACCGCCGACGATATCGACGTCTTCGAGTCCGGGTGGACCTTCGACCACTTCTATCCGATCTTCTCCGACAGCACCGGGCCCTGCCTGGAGGGTTGGACGACGCTGACCGCGCTGGCGCAGGCCACCAAACGACTGCGGCTGGGCACCCTGGTCACCGGGATCCATTACCGGCACCCGGCATTGCTGGCCAACATGGCCGCCGCGCTCGACATCATCTCCGGCGGCCGGCTCGAGCTGGGCATCGGCGCCGGGTGGAACGAGGAGGAGTCGGGCGCCTACGGCATCGAATTAGGCAGCCTGCGGGAACGCTTCGATCGGTTCGAGGAGGCGTGTCAGGTGCTGATCAGCCTGCTCAGCCAGGAGACCACCGACTTCGACGGCAAGTTCTACCAGCTCAAGGGCGCCCGCAACGAGCCCAAGGGCGTGCAGCGCCCCCACCCCCCGATCTGCATCGGGGGCAGCGGGGAGAAACGAACGCTGCCGCTGACCGCCCGCTACGCGCAGCACTGGAATTTCGTCGGCGGCCCGCCTGAGGAGTTCGCGCGCAAGCGCGACGTGCTGGCCGCGGAGTGCGAGAAGATCGGCCGCGACCCCAAGGAGATCACGCTGTCGGCCCACCTGCGCCTGGACGAGGAGCGCAACTACCAGCAGGTCCTCGAGCAGGCGGCTGGACTGGCGGCCGAAGGGCTCGACCTGGGCATCCTGTACATCAACCCACCGCACGACCCGGCCGTTCTAGAACCGCTGGCCGAGGCCATCCGCGATTCGGGGCTGTTGGACGGCTGATCGCGGGCCGGCCGCCACGAGCGGCTTTGAGCAAACCCCCCGAGCGCCGTGCGCGGCCGTGTCGGCTGTTCACACCCCGAAGAGCAGCAGATCCTCGGCCGTAACCAGGCGTTCGTGCTTGGCGGGAAACTCGCGACTTTTGACCGGGTGGCGCAGCCATGACCAGGCCATTCGCCCCATCCGCGATCGAGGTAATGGATTCATATGCACAGTGACCACTCCTGCGACGGTCTGTTCAGCCGGGGCCTCTGTGGCATGAAGCCCACAGCGGTCCATTAGACACCTACGTCCTGGCAAACTAGGGCAGGCTCGCCGAACGATTGTCGGCGTGTTTCTGGTGTGACTGGTGTGATTACTGTAGCGGTACGGCCGTCGGCTTGACCGGCGCGGGCAGCGCGGTCGCGCCCATCAGGTACCGGTCCACGGCGGCGGCCGCGGCCCTGCCTTCAGCAATCGCCCAGACGATCAACGACTGGCCGCGACCCATGTCCCCGGCCACGAACACTCCGGGCACCGACGTGTCGAAGTCGGCTCCGCGCGCCACGTTGCCGCGATCGGTCAGTTTGACCTCGAGGTCGGTGAGCAGCCCCTCGCGTTCCGGGCCGACGAACCCCATGGCCAGCAACACCAGGTCGGCCTCGAGCTCGAAGTCCGAACCCTCGACCTTGACGAACTTGCCGTCCTGCATGGTGACCTCGTGCGCCTTGAGCGCCGTCACGTGGCCGTCCTCGCCGATGAAGTGCTCGGTGTTCACCGAGAACATCCGCTCACCGCCCTCTTCGTGCGCCGACGACACCCGGTACATCAGCGGATAGGTCGGCCACGGGGTCGATTCGGCGCGAGTGTCCGGCGGGCGCGGCATGATCTCGAACTGGTGCACTATGGTCGCGCCCTGCCGGTGCGCGGTGCCGAGGCAGTCCGCGCCGGTGTCACCGCCCCCGATGATGACGACCTTCTTGCCCTTCGCGGTGATGGGAGGTTGCCCGTCGGGCCCCAGGACGTCGTCGCCCTCCTGCACCCGGTTCCCCCAGGGCAGGTACTCCATCGCCTGGTGGATGCCGTCGAGGTCGCGTCCCGGGATGGGCAGGTCCCGCCCAGCCGTGGCGCCGCCGCCCA
>NZ_LZJG01000142.1:0-4997 GCF_001667785.1 Mycobacterium sp. E3247
GGCCGGCTTGCCGATGTCGGCGATCTCGACCAGGTGGCTGAAGGCGCCGAACGAAACGGCGCGCTCGGTCGGGGTGCCGGTGACCCACCGCACGCGCGTGCCGGGGTGTCGGCGGCCGAAGTCGTCGGCGGCCATCCGGGCCAACGTGGACTTGCCGCAGCCGTCCGGTCCGAGCACGACGGCGCCTCTCCCGGTCGCCAGCGCCGCCTCCAGCCGCTCCAGCGCCGACGCGTGCCGGGGGACGTTCCATCGAATCGGCATCGCCGGATTTTATTGCGCGCGGTGTGCGGGCGTCAGCAAGCTTGGTCTACCTTTCGTTGTATGCGCCCGGAATCCGAGCCAGCCGGCGACTGGGCGGTGTGCGTGTACTGCGCGTCCGGCCCGCAACATCCCGAATTGCTTGCGGTCGCTGCCGAACTCGGCGAGGCGATCGCCGAGCGGGGCTGGACTTTGGTGTGGGGTGGGGGCCGGGTGTCGGCGATGGGCGCGGTGGCGACCGCCGCGCGCGCCCACGGGGGCCGGACCGTCGGCGTCATCCCCCAGGTCCTGATGCGCGTCGAGATCGCCGACGCCGACGCCGACGAGCTCATCGTCACCGAGACCATGCACGAGCGAAAGCACGTCATGGAGGAGCGCGCCGACGCGTTCATCGTGCTCCCCGGCGGCGTCGGCACCCTGGACGAGCTGCTGGACTCGTGGACCACCGGCTACCTCGGCCTGCACCGCAAGCCCATCGTCATGCTGGATCCGCTGGGGCATTACGCAGGGCTGTGGGCCTGGCTGGGCGGGTTGCTGGACAGCGGGTACGTCTCGCAGCCGGCGATGGACCGGTTGGTGCTGGTCGACAAGGTGGGCGATGCCGTGGAGGCGTGTGCGCCCGAATGAGGGCGCCGGCAATCTCGTGGTCCCTATTAGGCTGTCCGCCGAGTTGTTAACGCAGAATCGAGGGATGACGTGGCCGATCACGACGGGGGAGCGCGGACCGCGGTCAAACTGACCGACATCGCATCGCGGGCGCCGGGTCTGCTGGCCGATATGCCGGTGATCGTGCGGGGGGCGATGACCGGGCTGCTGGCCCAGCCGGGTTCGAAGAAGTCGATCGGCACGGTATTCCAGGAGCGGGCCGCCCGCTACGGCGACCGGGTCTTCTTGCGGTTCGGCGACCAGCAACTGACCTACCGCGACGCCAACGCCGCCGCCAACAGGTACGCCGCGGTGCTGGCGGCCCACGGTGTCGGCCACGGTGACGTCGTCGCGATCATGCTGCGCAACTCGCCCAACGCGGTGCTGACCATGCTGGCGGCGGTCAAGTGCGGCGCCGTCGCCGGGATGCTGAACTACCACCAGCGCGGCGAGGTCCTCGCGCACAGCCTGGGCCTGCTGAAGGCCAAGGTCCTGATCGCGGAGACCGACCTGGTCAGCGCGGTCGCCGAGTGCGGCGGCTCGGGCGACACCGAGACGATGACCATCGAAGACCTGGAACGATTCGCCGTCAGCGCACCGGCCACCAACCCGCCGTCGGTGTCGGCCGTGCAGGCCAGGGACACCGCGTTCTACATCTTCACCTCCGGCACGACGGGCTTCCCCAAGGCCAGCGTGATGACCCACCTGCGGTGGCTCAAGGCCCTCGCGGCGTTCGGCGGTATCGGGCTGCGGCTGAAGAGCTCCGACACGCTCTACAGTTGCCTGCCGCTGTACCACAACAACGCCCTGACCGTCGCGCTGTCGTCGGTGATCAACTCGGGCGCGACGCTGGCGCTGGGCAAGGCGTTCTCGGCGTCGAAGTTCTGGGACGAGGTGATCGACGCGGAGGCCACGGCGTTCATCTACATCGGCGAGATCTGCCGGTACCTGCTCAACCAGCCCCGCAAGGCCACCGACCGCGCGCACCAGGTGCGGGTGATCGCCGGCAACGGGCTGCGCCCGGAGATCTGGGACGAGTTCACCGATCGGTTCGACATCGACCGGGTCTGCGAGTTCTACGCCTCCAGCGAGGGCAACACCGCGTTCATCAACGTCTTCAACGTGCCCCGCACCACCGGTGTCTTCCCGATGCCGCTGGCCTACGTGGAGTACGACCCCGACACCGGGGCTCCACTGCGCGACGACAACGGACGCGTGCGCCGGGTGCCGTCCGGGGAGCCCGGCCTGCTGCTCAGCCCGGTCAACCGCTTGCAGCCGTTCGACGGCTACACCGACAAGGAGTCGAGCGAAAAGAAGCTGGTGCGCAACGCCTTCCGCGAGGGGGACGTGTGGTTCAACTCCGGTGACGTGATGAGCCCGCAGGGCATGGGGCACGCCGCGTTCGTCGACCGGCTCGGCGACACCTTCCGGTGGAAGGGGGAGAACGTCGCCACCACGCAGGTGGAGGCGGCGTTGGCGTCCGACGCGTCCGTCGAGGAATGCACGGTCTTCGGTGTCGAGATTCCCCGCACCGGCGGCCGCGCCGGGATGGCCGCGGTCAAGCTGCGCGACGGCGCGGAGTTCGACGGCAAGTCGCTGGCCCGCGCGGTGTACTCCCAGCTGCCGGCCTACGCGTTGCCGCTGTTCGTGCGGGTGGTCGATTCGCTGGAGCACACCACGACGTTCAAGAGCCGCAAGGTGGAGCTGCGCGAGCAGGCCTACGGATCGGACATCAAGGATCCGCTGTACGTGCTGGCCGGCCGAGACGAGGGCTACGTGCCGTACTACGACGAATACCCCGACGAGGTGGCCGACGGTAAGCGGCCGCGCGGCTGAGTGTGCGCCCTGGCCGCACACCGGATCCCGGGACGCCGCGCGACCCGGTGACCGGGCACTATAGACGCGTGCAGTCCAGCTGGTGCGGCCGTCCGGTCGCCGGCGATCGCCCGCTGATCATGGCGATCGTCAACCGCACCCCCGACTCGTTCTACGACAAGGGTGCGACCTTCAGCGACGAGGCCGCCCGGGCCGCCGCGCACCGGGCCGTCGCCGAGGGCGCCGACGTCGTCGACGTCGGCGGCGTCAAGGCCGGACCGGGCCAGGAGGTCGACGCGCAGACCGAGATCGCCCGGTTGATCCCCTTCATCGAATGGCTGCGCGACGCCTACCCGGACCGGTTGATCAGCGTCGACACCTGGCGCTCCGAGGTGGCCAGGGTGGCCTGCGCGGCCGGGGCGGACCTGATCAACGACACCTGGGGCGGCATCGACCCGGCCTTGGCCGGGGTCGCCGCCGAGTTCGGTGCGGGCCTGGTGTGCTCGCACACCGGCGGCGCGCTGCCCCGCACGCGTCCGTTTCGGGTGAGCTATGGAACCAGCACGCGCGGCGTGGTCGACGACGTCATCCGCCAGGTCACCGCCGCCGCCGAACGCGCGGTCGCCCGCGGGGTGGCCCGCGACCGGGTGCTGATCGACCCGGCCCACGACTTCGGCAAGAACACCTTCCACGGGCTGCTGCTGTTGCGTCACGTGGGTGATCTTGTTAATACCGGGTGGCCGGTGCTCATGGCTTTGAGTAACAAGGACTTCGTCGGGGAGACTTTGGGTGTGGAATTGACCGAGCGGCTCGAGGGAACGCTGGCGGCCACCGCGCTGGCGGCGGCCGCCGGTGCCCGAATGTTTCGCGTGCACGAGGTCGCCGCGACCCGGCGCGTGCTGGAAATGGTGGCGTCGATCCAGGGGGTTCGCCCGCCGGCGCGCACGGTGAGGGGGCTGGCATGACGGCATCCGACCTGGTCGCCGGGGACCTCGCCGCCGGCGCGGTGCTGTCCGCCCGGCCCGGTGCCACCTGGCTGGCCGACCGCAGCTGGAACCGTCCCACCTGGACCGTCGCCGAACTCGAGGCCGCGAAGGCGGGGCGCACCATTTCGGTGGTGCTGCCGGCGCTCAACGAGGAAGAAACCATCGCGTCGGTCGTCGACAGCATCTCCCCGCTGGTAGACGGGCTGGTCGACGAGTTGATCGTGCTGGACTCCGGCTCGACCGACGACACCGAGATCCGCGCCGTCGCCGCCGGGGCCCGCGTCGTCAGCCGCGAGCAGGCCCTCCCCGAGGTGCCCATCCGGCCCGGCAAGGGCGAGGCGCTGTGGCGCTCGCTCGCGGCCACCAGCGGCGACATCGTCGTGTTCGTCGACTCCGACCTGATCAACCCGCACCCGATGTTCGTGCCGTGGCTGGTCGGCCCGCTGCTGACCGGCCCGCTCTCCCGGGGCATCCACCTGGTCAAGAGCTTCTACCGGCGGCCGCTGCAGGTCGGCGACGTGGGGGGCGCCGCGGGCGCCACCGGCGGCGGGCGGGTCACCGAGCTGGTGGCCCGGCCGCTGCTCGCGGCGCTGCGGCCGGAGCTGGGCGGCATCCTGCAGCCGCTCGGCGGCGAGTACGCGGCCACCCGTGAACTGCTGACGTCGGTGCCGTTCGCGCCGGGCTACGGGGTGGAGATAGGCCTGCTGCTGGACACCTTCGACCGGCTCGGCGCCGACGCGATCGCCCAGGTCAACCTGGGTGTGCGCGCACACCGCAACCGGCCGCTGGCCGAACTCGGCGCGATGAGCCGCCAGGTCATCGCGACCCTGCTCTCACGCTGCGGCGTTCCCGACTCCGGTGTCGGGCTGACGCAGTTCTTCGCCGTCGGGCCGGACGGACCCGATGCTCACGGCTACACCCAGCACACTTCGCCGGTGTCGCTGGCGGACCGCCCGCCTATGGCAGTCCTGCGGCCGCGCTGAGGCCCCGCTGCTTCGTCGCGGTGTCGGTCGCATAGGGCAGTATCGACGGCGTGGCATTGGTGTTGCTCTACCTGGTGGTTCTGGTGCTGGTGGCGATCGTGCTGTTCGGCGCGGCGAGTCTGTTGTTCGGTCGGGGCGAGCAGCTGCCGCCCCTGCCGCGGGGGACCACCGCGACGGTGTTGCCCGCCTACGGCGTGACGGGCGCGGACGTCGACGCCGTCAAATTCACCCAGGTGCTGCGCGGATACAAGACCAGCGAGGTGGACTGGGTGCTGGACCGGCTGGCCCGCGAGCTCGAGGCGCTGCGCGG
>NZ_LZJG01000143.1:0-35525 GCF_001667785.1 Mycobacterium sp. E3247
CGCGACCAGCACCACGATTTGAATGGACAGCAGGGCGTAGAGCAGTCTGGCCGAGACCGCGATGCCGCGATAGCAGATGTACGTCATCGCGGCAATCCAGAAGACGCCCGCGACCGTCGACCAGAGCCTGCTGTTGGCCAGGTCCGCAACCGAATGCCACCCCATCTCGCCGGCCAACCTGAACGAGTACTTCCCGGCGATATCGACCAGGTTGGCCATCACAATCACTTCCGCGGCGATGATGCCCCAGCCGCCGAGCCATCCGACGACAGGTCCAAATGCGCGCGATGCCCATGTGAACGTGGTGCCACAATCCGGTTCTGCCTCGTTGAGTTCTCGGTAGGCGACGGCGATCAGGTAGATCGGGATGAATGAAAGGAGAACGACCGCCGGGGCTTTGACGCCGGCGAGCTGTCCACCACCACTGGCCACGATGAGACCCAATGTCGCGGCAAGGCTGTAGGCGGGCGCCATCGACGCCAGGCCGACCACGACGCCCGAGATCAGACCGAGCGCGCCACCCCGCAGGCCTTTGCTCTTGACGGCAGTCGCCGCGGCCTCGTTATCCGGGGCGGCCGTGGCCGTACCTTTGCTCATCGCGCCCCTTGTTTGAGCATTCCCGGGCCGAGACGGCGTCGAGAAGTCGCCGCGCCTACCGTCGCGGTGCGGCGACTATTGCCATCTGAGATCTTCGTCGAGTTGTTGGGCTCGTTCGTCGAGTTCGGCCGCGGGGCCGGTATCAATGGTGACCTCTTGCCAGTACGTCGGACTGTAGAGGTGAATGTCTTTGCCGCTATTGACCCTCAGCACGCCGCCCGTGAGTACTGCATAGGTGGCGCCGTCCGGATATTCGTGGTCTTCATCCCGGCCGCAAATCTGGATCCACATCTTCATACCGAAAAACCCTCCGCGTCCGCCGATCGAATTCTTGAGGCTACCGCTGCGACGGCGAGCGGGAGAGGGCCTTAATCTTCCTCGTCGATGACGTGCATGGCGGCTTCCTCGGCGGACGCCGCGCCTCCGCTGATTCCGACGTCCGTGGCGAACAGCTCCTCGTCGGCATCTTCGCCAAAACCCAAGTCCGGCGCGATAAGCCGGCCGGCTCGTGCGCTGCCCACCTCGCGCCGTTCCGGAAATTCGGCGTCCCGCTCGGAGGCGTCGCTGCGCCGCTGGTCGTCCTCGTCGAGGACGACCAGCGGCGCAGGATCTGGCTCTTCCTCCGCGAGAATCTGGTCCATGGTCTCGGCCGGGCCGAATGCGCCGCGCGCGTAAGGGTGCTCGGGCGGTGAGTATCCCTCGTCGAGGATGTCGTCCACGCCGCGATCCACCAGGGTGTCCTCCGGCTGAAGTTGGTTGTCATCCTCGACGCTGTATTCGCCGGCCGCGGGGCCGGTCTCGTAGTGAGCACTCATCATTCGCCTGCCATGTGATCGTCGTTACTGTCACGATATTCGCCGTGTGCGCACTTCAACAGTAAGGATTGCACCTTTTGCGGCATAGGGTCATTTGTCCTTTTCAGCCGAGGTATATCCGTCAATTACGCTGATTCCGGCTACCGACGGAGCGCGAATTCATCTGCAGCATAGAGCCTCCGGCTCGTCCGTCATCTCGGTCGAAGACACTCAGCCCAGTCGCTCGACCTCGTCGGCCGCCTCGGTCAGCGCCGCGGCGAGTTCGCGCGCGGCTGATGCGTCCAGCGCATTCAGGTGACGGGCGTGCACGGAGATCCACCGCCGCGTGGAGCCGTCGACCTGCTGTCGGCCGCAGATCTGCACGTGCGCAGACCCGCTACGGCGAGAGGTGCCCTCGAAGTCGCGAAACCAATTGCTGTCCAGGTGCCAGTCGAACGTGCGAACCGCACCGTCGGGCGGTCCGATCGCGTCGAATGGCATCCCGGCGGACACGTTCTTGGCCGCCCACTGCCGCGCCATGTCCAGCAGCGTCTGCGGTTCGTCGTGTTCGAGGCGCTCCAGCTGAGCGATTTGCGCAGCGGTGAGATGATCGGCCACGTCGCGCCAGTTTTGCGCGGTGTCGTCAGATGCGGTCATGGTTTGCAGTCTGTGCTGGTCTGCCGCCGTTGACGAGAGTCGAAAGTCATGTTGTGGTGGTCCGGCGGCACAGTGGGATCCCTGCGAATCGGTACGGGCCGGCCGGTCTCGGAATTCATGGCCGCCGATCAGGCTTTGATTGGCTTGCGGTTCAGACGGTTTGGCGCCCCCGAACGGCCAGCGGTCAGCCGATACCGACGCGAATCCCTTCGTGCCGCTGCTCCAGCTCACTGCTGACTCCAGTGAAGAGATCGTGCGCGTCGGCGTTGACGCCGCGCAGCGTGACCGTCAATTTGCCCGGCTCACTATCGAGGACGATGCCGCCGGCCGGATGCAACGGATATTCGCGGGTCCCGGTGCCACCCGTCCCGGTTGCGGTCGCCAACTCGTAGCCGTGGTCGTCCCGGAGCCGGTCGGCGAGGGCTGTGACGATTTCGCTTGCCAGCTCGTCGGGATCGACTGTCTCCGGCACGGTCAATGTCAGTCTGGTCACCCGCACCACGCTATACCGGGTTCGTGGTCACAGCTGCCGGGCTCAGGTGGTCGACGAACCAGTCGCGCGCCAGCATGGCGACCTTCTCGAGCGTCCCAGGTTCTTCGAACAGATGGGTGGCGCCCGGTACGACGGTGAGTTTGCAGGTGCCGGGGATCGCTGCTCGCGCTTGCCGATTCAATTCCAGCACCACGTCGTCATTGCCGCCCACGATGAGCAGCGTCGGCGCGTAGACGCGGGCGAGGAACGGCCCCGCCAGATCCGGCCGCCCGCCCCGGGACACCACCGCCGCGACGTTCACCCGCGGGTCGGTGGCGGCGACCAGGGCCGCGCCCGCTCCGGTGCTGGCACCGAAGTAGCCCACCGGCAACGCGGCCGTATCCGGCTGGCGGGCCAGCCAGCCGGTGGCGGCGACGAGCCGTCGAGCCAAGAGCTCGATGTCGAAGACGTTGGCTCGATTTCGTTCCTCTTCGGGGGTGAGAAGGTCGAACAGCAGGGTGGCGAGACCCGCGCCGTTCAGCACGTCGGCCACGTAGCGGTTGCGGGGGCTGTGGTGGCTGCTTCCACTACCGTGCGCGAACAGCACCACGCCGAGTGGATTCTCGGGGATCGTCAGATGCCCGGCCACCGACACCGAACCGGCGCTGACCCTGACTTCCTCGTCGCGTAATGGTGGGTCGGCCGAGTCGGCATCGGCCAACGGGCCGCGAGAACCGTTTCGGGCGCGATCCAGGAGCGTGACCACCTCGTCGTCGGAAGTCTGGGTGAAGTTCCGGTAGCCCTGCCCCACGGCGAAGAAGTATTCGGGCGTGTGCAAGCAGACCACTTCGTCGGCGTACCCGGAGAACTTTGCGAACACATCGCGTCCGCCGATCGGTACGGCCAGCACCACCCTGCTCGCGCCCTGGGCCCGAGCCACCTGGCAGGCGGCTTTCGCCGTCGCGCCGGTGGCGACGCCGTCATCGACGATCACCGCGGTTCGTCCCGCCAACGGAATCGGATCGTGCCCGCCGCGGAACCGTTCCGAGCGACGGGCCAACTCGGCCCGCTGCTTCGCCTCGACCGCCGCCATCTCGGCCCCGGACAAGTGCGCTTCACGCACGATGGCGTCGTTGAGCACCCGCACTCCGCCCTCACCGATCGCGCCGAAGGCCAGCTCGGACTGGAACGGAACCCCGAGCTTGCGCACGACCAATACATCGAGCGGGGCCTGCAGTGCCTTGGCGACCTCGAAGGCCACGGGCACACCACCGCGTGGTAGGCCCAATACCACAACGTCTTGGCCGCGCAAGGATTCCAAACTCTTGGCCAGCTGTCGTCCGGCGTCGACCCGATCGTCGAACAGTCTTTGATCGCCGCGCAACGAAGCAAGCCGCTGCACCAGCGGTCGACCCCACTCGCTATCGCGGTCCGTTTGTGCCATCCCCTCAGTGTGTCGCGAGCCGCCGGAGCGCCGAAGGGCCGTAAGGCCACTGCCGCGGGGACCAAGGCCCCTGACCGGCGTTTTCTCCGAACGCCTAGCGTCGGCGTGGTGGAGACGGCTCGTCCACCGGGCTCCTCGCATGACTCCGGTGTGGTCACGGTGCTGTTGGGTGGCGACGTCATGCTCGGGCGGGGCGTCGATCAGATCCTGCCCCATCCCGGAGATCCGGAACTGCGTGAGCACTACCTGCGTGACGCCGGGGGATACGTCCGGCTCGCCGAGCGGGCAAATGGGCCGATCCCGCGTCCGGTGGATTGGCGGTGGCCGTGGGGCGAGGTGCTGACGCTCCTCGACGAGGCCGCCCTGGACGTCCGCCTGATCAACCTGGAGACAACGATCACCGCGCGCGGTGAATTCGCCCACGGCAAGGCGGTCTGTTATCGGATGCATCCAGACAACCTGCCGGCCCTGACCGCGTTGCGGCCGGACGTCTGCGCGCTGGCCAACAACCACATCCTCGACTTCGGCCGTCACGGGCTGGCCCACACCGTGTCGGCGCTGACGGGTGCGGGAATCCGGGGCGTCGGGGCGGGGGCCGATTTGCCTACCGCACGCCAACCAGTGGTGCTCGACATTCCCAACAAACGCCGGGTCACGGTGGGCTCGGTGGCGATGCCGTCGGCCGGCGTTCCCGTGTCTTGGGCGGCGCACCACGATCGGCCCGGCGTGCGGCTGATCCGGGACGCATCGGTCCGCGGCGTCGCCGACGAGGTGGCCGCGGACGTGCTGGCAGACAAACGAGACGGCCAGATCGCCATCGTTTCGGTGCATTGGGGATCCAATTGGGGCTATGCCCTGGCCGAAAGCGACGTCGCGTTCGCGCACCGGCTGATCGATGCCGGCGTCGACGTCGTGCACGGTCACTCCTCGCACCACCCCAGGCCGATCGAGATATACCGGGGCAGACCGATCCTCTACGGCTGCGGCGATGTCATCGACGACTACGAGGGCATCGGTGGGCACGAGGCCTACCGCGCCGATCTCCGGCTCCTGTATCTGACCCGAACCGACCCGGCCACCGGCGAATTGGTGTCGCTACAGATGATCCCGCTGCGCGTGCGCCGGATGCGGCTCGAGCGTGCGCCTCGCGACGAGGCTGAATGGCTCCGCGCAACGATCGAGCAAGCCAGCAGCCGATTCGGGCTGCGTGTTGTGACGCGGCCGGACGACCTTCTGGAGGTCGAGTTACCCGGCAAGGCGCTCAGCGCAGCTCCGCGATGACCTTTGCGAAGTTGTCGACGTGGTTGTCCTGGACGGTGATGAACGTGACCCCGTACTTCTCCCGGTACTCCAGCAGCGTGTCGGCCATCTCGCGCGGTGACCCCGTCAGGACGGAGTGCATGGCCAGGATCTCCTCGTCGGACAATCCCGACGCGTACCGACGGGTCATCGTCAGGTCGGGCAGGTTCTCGCCCTCGGCCGGGACCGCCGTGACGGCGAGGTTCAACTCGAGCGCGTCGAATCGGTCGCCGGCGGCGTTGCGGACGAACTCGACCCGTTCGGTCAGCGGGTCGTCGGCCTCTTTCACCCTCGAACCGGTCAGCCCGATGATGTCGGCGTGCTGGGCGGCGATGGTCAGCACCCGGTCGCCGTTGCCGGCGATGAGGATCGGCGTCGTCGGGTGGTGTTCCTTCAGGTATTTCGTCATGTGGTTGAGGTAGTCGACCCGGGCGCCGGCGCTGGGGTAGGGGAGCTCGGCGGCGTCGAACTCTTCCTTGACATACCCGGTGCCGAGCCCGATTTCGAGGCGGCCGTTACTGAGCTTGTCCAAGTCGCCCAGGTCCCGGCTGAGCAGGGCGGGCTTGTAGAAGGCGGCGTTGAGCACATACATGCTCAGCTTGAGTTTGTCGGTGACCATGGCGGCCGCGGTCAGTGCCGGAATGGGGGCCACGGCGCCGAGATGGTCTGGCACGCAGAGCACATCGAATCCGATGTCTTCTGCCTGCTTCACCTTGTCGACGAATGCTGCGCGCGACTTGATGAAGCGCATGCTCATTCCGAAGCGAAAATCCTTGGCCACCAACAACTCCATTCAACAGATGAGGACAATTACCAACAACGTGCGGCTTCCGCGAGTCCCTGGATCAGCGCCGTGGTGACCGGCGAGAGGCCGTCGTCGCCGGGCAGTGGGCTGCGCGGGCTGATGCCGCGCACGCGGGGGGAGAGCTCCAGCTGGGTCCCGCCGTCGCGCACCCGGTTCACGGGGTTGCCGGGATGCAGACCCCGCAGCTCCGGCGGGATGTCGTCGAGGTCGGTGACCACCCGATAACCGGTCAACCGAATGTGCCGGGCCAGATGCGCGGCCAGCGCGCGGTTGCGCCCACCGGCCAGCAGTTGCGTGCTGCGCCCGATGCGGCCGTATCCGTGCAGCGACACCGCAACGTCGACATGGTCGAGGAACTCGGCGAGCCGTGGCGACTCGGCCGGGTCGAACAACGCCGAGGGCAGGTGGTGCGGGTAGTGGTCGGGGTGACGCAGCACGTACACGGACGCGTCGGCAGCCTCGGCGGCGCGTTCCGCGATCACGTCGGTCATCTCTTCCAGCCCGCCGCCGTGGATGGCCAGAAAGCCGAAACGCGACCGCAACCGGCCGGCCTCGCTCACCCCCTCCTGACCCAGCAACGCCGAAAGCGATTGCGGCGCAGGCCCCGACGCCGACGCGCGGCGCGGCCAGCGTGAGGGGTCCCAGCGCCGCAGGAAGTCGACCCAGCGTTGCGGCAACCCGTGCTGCACGGCACCGGCGATGATCTTGGGCAGATAGCCCGGCCGGGGCGGGCCCGGTGTCACCCGATGGTCGATGTAGACCCAGGCCGGCGACGGCCCGTCGTCGGTGTGCACGGTCAGCCGGTCGCGCCGGTAGCGCACCGGCACGCCCTCGGCGCTGTCCAGGGTCGCCAGGTCCCCGTCGGAGATCTGCCAGACCACGCCATGCACCTGATTGCCGGCGCACGGCTCGACCGTGGCCACGCCACGCTGATTGATCAGCCAGTCATGATCGGACAGGATCGCCGGCCGCGGATCGGCCGCATCGGGACACCGCAGCGCCATCTGCTGCACGCACAGGTTCGACCCGTATGCGAAGTAGGCATGCCGGCGGGCCGGCATTCAGCCGGTCACCGTCAGCCAGATGAGGACCACGTTAAGCAGACTAATCATTACGCCCACGGCCCAGCCAAGAACCGTCGTGACGGGGTGGTTGGTGTCGTCGCCCATCAAGTCGCGGTCGCTGGTGAGCTTCACCAGGGGGAGGACCGCAAACGGTATTCCGAACGACAGCACGACCTGGGAGAGCACCAGCGCGCGGGTGGGGTCGAACCCGACCGCAAGGATCACCAGGGCGGGGCACACGGTGATCAAGCGGCGCACCAGCATCGGGATCCTGCGGTGCAGCAGCCCCTGCATGATCATGGCGCCGGCGTACGCGCCCACCGAGGACGACGCCAGTCCGGAGGCCAGCAGGCCGACCGCGAACAGCACCGCGATGGTCGCACCCAGGGTGTGGTGGATCGCGGAGTAGGCGCCCTCGATGGAGGCGCTGATGTTGCGATGCTGCAGGTTGATCGCGGCGACCAGCAGCATCGCGGCGTTCACCGTGCCCGCGACGGCCATCGCCAGCACGACGTCCAGCCGGGTGACCCGCAGCAGCAGGCGTCGCTGCGCGCCCTCCGCCGGATGCCCGTGCCGGTCGAGGACCAGCCCGGAATGCATGTACACCGCGTGCGGCATCACGGTGGCGCCCAGGATGGCGGCGGCGAGCAGCACGCTTTCGGTGCCCCGGAATCGCGGCACCAGCCCGCCGAGCACGTCACCGGGCGGCGGCGTCTTGACGAAGAAGCTGGCCGCAAACCCGACGGCGATGACGAGCAGCAGGCCGGTGATGACGCGCTCGAAGATGATCTGCCCGCGCCGGTCCTGGATCGCCAGCAGCAGCAGCGACACCAGCCCGGTGATGATGCCGCCGACCAACAGCGGCAGAGCGAACAGGATCCGTAAAGCGATTGCCCCACCGACGATTTCGGCCATATCGGTGGCAATCGCCACCAGCTCGGCCTGGGCCCAGTAGACCAGCCGGACCGGCCGGCTCATTCGCTTGCCGACGGCCGCCGGCAACGAGCGCCCGGTCACCAGGCCGAGCTTGGCCGACAGATACTGCACCAGCCCGGCCAGCGCATTGGCCACCACGATGACCCACAGCAGCAGGTAGCCGAACTGTGCCCCGGAGCTGACGTTGGCGGCGACGTTGCCGGGATCGACATAGGCGATCGCGGCGACAAAGGCGGGCCCGAGCAGATACCAACTGCTTTTCAGCGAGTCCTGGCTGCTCTGCGTCAACGTGGCGCCCCTCGATTCATCCGGCCGAATAAGAAAGTGAGGTTAGCCGAAGACTCGACGCGCCCATTGCTCACCCGGGCAGGTAGAGGCCCTTGCCGGTGATCAGGGGCAGGTCCAGCGTCGTCACGATGCCCGGCGGGGCGGCCACCACCGCGGGGATCGCGTTGACCACCCGCATCGCGGTGGCGACCAGCCCGGCATGGTTGTGGTCACCCTTGCGGCTGCTCAGGCAGACGTCCATCGCGTAGGACGGTTCGCCGGTCACCTCGATGCGGTAGGACCCGCCGGGCTGGGCGGGCTGGGGCCACTCGGGGCACAGGTCCTCGCGCAGCCGGGTGACGTGTTCGAGGACCACGACGGGGTCGCCGTTGACCATGCCGAACACCTCGAACCGCAGCGCCGCGGCGCTGCCCTTCGGTATGTGCCCCGACGCGATGTCGAAGTCCTCGGGCGCCGGCACGCGGACGTATTCCTGCGCGACCGAGTCGAGCGAGATGCCCAGGCCGGCCGCCAGTTGCCGAACCACCGACCCCCACGCCAGGCTGAGCACGCCGGGCTGCAGCAGCATGGGGATCTCGTCGAGGGGCTTGCCGAAGCCCATCACGTCGAACATGACCGCGGCGCTGTCGTAGGTGGCGTAGTCGACGATCTCCATGCAGCGGATCTGCTGGATGTTCTGGCAGGTGCCGGCCAGCGCCAACGGCAGCAGGTCGTTGGCGAAGCCGGGGTCGATCCCGTTGACGAACACACTCGAATTGCCTTCGCGCGCAGCGTCTTCGATGGGCCTGATCAGCTCCTCGGGAATCACCTGCCACGGATACTGCAAGAACACCGGTCCGCTACCCACGACGTTGATCCCCGCGGCCAGGACGCGCCGGTAGTCCTCCAGCGCCTCGGGCAACCGGTTGTCGGCCAGCGCGTTGTACACGGCGCACTGCGGCCCGGTGGCCAGGACGGCGTCCAGGTCGGTGCTGGCCCGCACGCCGGTCGAATCGGGGAGCCCGGCAAGCTCTGCCGCGTCCTTGCCGGCCTTGGCGCCCGACGACACCCAGACGCCGGTGAGCTCGAACGCCGGGTTGGTGATGAGCGCCCGCAGGGCGTGGATACCGACGTTGCCGGTGCCCAACTGGACGACGGGTATTGCCATGACGGCTCCTCAGCGGTCGGGGGTCACAGATCCGGGACGGGGATGTCGAGGTTGGGGTAGGTGAGGCCACCGTCGACCTCCAGCGTCTTACCGGTCAGGAAGCTGCCCGCCGGGGACGCCAAATACACTGCGGCGGCGGCGATATCGACGGGATCACCGAGGCGGCGCATGGGGGTGGCCTTCTCCATCGGCGCGCGCAGCTCGTCGTTGGAGGCCACCACGTCCAGCGCGGAGGTGAGGATGGACCCCGGCGCGATCGCGTTGACCCGAATGCGGGGGCACAGGTCGAGGGCGGTCAACCGGGTGTAGTGCGACAACGCGGCCTTGGCGGTGCCGTAGGCGGCGAAGCCGCGGCCGGCCAGCCGGCCCATGGTCGAGGTGATGTTGATGACGCTGCCGCCACCAGAGTGCTCGAGCATCAGGGGCACCGCCGCGACGGTCAGCGCGTGGGCGGTGGCGACGTTGAAGGTGAACGCGTCCTTGAGCTCTTTGGTCGAGGTGGTCAGCAGCGTGTTGGGCATGGTCCCGCCGACGTTGTTGACGACGATGTCCAGCTTCCCGAAGGCGTCGACGGCCTGGCCGGCCAGCTCCGCGGTCACCTCCGGATGGGCCAGATCGGCGGCCACGATGTGCGCGCGGCGACCGGCGGCCCGGACCTGCTCGGCGACGCCTTCTAGTTGCGATTGCGTCCGTGAGGCGATGAGGACGTCGGCGCCCGCCTCGGCGAAAGCCAGCGCGATGGCCGCCCCGAGGCCGCGGCCGGCACCGGTGATGACGGCGACTTTGTCATCGAGACGAAATCTGTCAAGGATCATTGCGGCCTCTCTTCGCCCAAGTTGTCAGCCGACACGGTAGCAAGCCCCGCCGTCTCGGATGCGGCATTTCTGGAACAGGTTCTACTTTTGCATATGGGTGGGCCGATGTAACGCCCCACGCCCAGTTCCGGGCGGTATCTCGCGTCCACTGCGAGAACATCCACCCGGCGCTAGCCTTAGTGCTGACCGTTTTGGTCTGCGCAGCGGCTATTGAATGGTGGCAATCGTGTTTGATGTTTCCCGTTGGGGATTCTATTGGGCCTGAATCGCTTTGGCGCTGCGCTGAGTGTCCTGACCGTTGTTGCCGTTTTGGGGGCGGCCTGCGGGACCAACGACAACGCGGCCGGGAAAAGCGCCGGGCCCGGCACGTCGCCTGTCAGGGTCAGCTGTGGTGGGACGAAGGCGCTGAAGGCCAGCGGCTCGACCGCCCAGGCCAACGCGATGACCCGCTTCATCAAGGCGTTCGAGCAGGCCTGCCCGGGCCAGACGCTGAACTACACGCCCAACGGGTCTGGCGCCGGGATCGGCGAATTCACCGGCAAGCAGACGGATTTCGCGGGATCGGACTCACCGCTGGCCCCCATCGAGTACTTCGCGGCACAGCAGCGCTGCGGTTCGCCGGCGTGGAATTTGCCGGTGGTGTTCGGCCCCATCGCGATTACCTACAACGTTGCGGGGGTGACGTCACTGAATCTGGACGGCCCGACAGCCGCCAAAATATTCAAGGGCGCCATCAGCACATGGAACGACCCCGCGATTCAGGCATTGAACCCGGGCGTCGCGTTTCCCGCCGAGCCCATTCGCGTGATCTTCCGCAACGATCAGTCCGGTACCACGGACAATTTCCAGAAATACCTGGACTCGGCCGCCAACGGAGCCTGGGACAAAGGCATCGGGAAGACGTTCAACGGCGGTGTCGGCGAGGGCGCCAAAGGCAACGACGGCACGTCGGCTGCGGTCAAGGCCACCCAAGGGGCGATCACCTATAACGAGTGGTCCTTTGCCCTGGCGCAAAAGCTCAACATGGCCAGGGTCATCACGTCGGCCGGTCCCGACGCGGTGGCGATCGACGCGAGTTCGGTCGGCAAGACGATCGCCGGCGCCGACTTCACCGAGGAGGGCAACGACTTGGTCGTCGACACCTACTCCTTCTACAAGCCGACCCAGCCCGGTTCCTACCCGATCGTGCTGGCGACGTATGAGATCGTCTGCTCGAAGTACGCCGATCCCCAGGTCGGCGCGGCCGTGAAGGCCTTCCTGCAGAGCACCATCGGCGCGGGGCAGAACGGTCTGGCGGACAACGGCTACATTCCCGTCCCCGACTCGTTCAGGTCCCGGTTGTCCGCGGCGATCAACGCCATCTCGTGAGCTCCTCGCAAGCGCCTGCGCCCCCCCCGCAAAGCCGTCCTGGCCAGCGACAATCAGCCGACAGCAATTTGCCCGGCGTTAACCTTCGTGCTGTTAGCTTCCTTGCTGCGAGCGACGACTGGCTGCCGACAGCGGCCAGCAGAACGTCGACAATCATGTTTCATCCCTACCGTTAGGAAGTGACTTGAAACTCAACCGATTCGGTGCCGCGCTGAGCGTCGTGACCGCTGGTGCGCTGGTGTTGTCGGGCTGCGGAAGCGACAACAACGCCAGTAGCGGAAACACGACCAGCGGTTCGTCGGCGGGCAAGGTCAGCTGCGGCGGGAAGAAGACGTTGAAGGCCAGCGGGTCGACCGCCCAGGCCAACGCGATGACCCGCTTCGTGAACGCGTTCGAGCAGGCCTGCCCCGGCCAGACGTTGAACTACACGGCCAACGGCTCAGGCGCGGGAATCAGTGAATTCAACGGCAACCAAACCGATTTCGGTGGATCTGACTCGCCGCTTGCCCCCAAGGAATACGCCGCGGCGCAGCAGCGGTGCGGCTCGCCGGCATGGAATCTGCCGGTCGTGTTCGGTCCGATCGCGATCACCTACAACGTCAAGGGCCTGAGTTCGCTGAGCGTCGACGGTCCCACGGCGGCGAAAATCTTCAACGGCGCCATCACGACCTGGAATGACCCGGCCATCGCGGCCCTCAACCCCGGTGTCACGCTGCCCGCCGAGCCGATCCACGTGGTGTTCCGCAACGACGAATCCGGCACCACGGACAACTTCCAGAAGTACCTCGACGCCGCCTCCAACGGCGCCTGGGGCAAGGGCACCGGCAAGACGTTCAAGGGCGGTGTCGGCGAGGGCGCCAAGGGCAACGACGGCACGTCGGCGGCGATCAAGGCCACCGAGGGATCCATCACCTACAACGAGTGGTCGTTCGCCCAGGCGCAGAAGCTCAACATGGCCAAGGTCGTCACGTCGGCCGGTCCGGACGCCGTGGCGATCAGCGCTGACTCGGTCGGCAAGACGATTTCCGGGGCCAAGATCAGCGGGCAGGGCAACGACCTGGTCCTCGACACGCTCTCGTTCTACAAGCCCACCCAGCCGGGGTCTTACCCGATCGTGCTGGCGACGTACGAGATCGTGTGCTCGAAGTATCCCGATCCCCAGGTCGGCACCGCGGTGAAGGCGTTCCTGGAAAGTACGATCGGTGCGGGGCAAAATGGCCTGGCCGACAATGGGTACATCCCCATCCCGGATTCGTTCAAGTCGAGACTGTCGGCCTCAATCAACGCCATCACGTGATCTGAGGTGGTCGTGACCCGTGGAGCGGTAGCCAGCCCGTCGACCCAAAAGCCCGAGCTGAAGACGCTGAGTGCGCCGTCGACTCGGCAGGGCGACCGGCTGTTCAAACTCGCGGCTGCCGCTGCCGGGTCGACGATCGTGGTCGCGATCCTGCTGATCGCTCTGTTCCTGCTGATTCGCGCCGTTCCGTCGCTGCGGGCCAACCACGCGAACTTCTTCACCAGCGCGCAGTTCAGCACCACCGACCCGGGGAAGCTCGAGTTCGGCATCCGCGACCTGTTGATGGTGACCGTGCTCAGTTCGCTCACCGCCCTGGTGGTGGCGGTGCCGGTGGCGGTCGGGATCGCGGTGTTTCTCACCCAGTACGCGCCCAAGCGGCTGGCCCGCCCGTTCGGGGCCATCGTGGACCTGCTGGCCGCGGTGCCCTCCATCATCTTCGGGTTGTGGGGCATCTTCGTGCTGGCGCCCAACATCGAACCCATCGCGGCGTTCCTCAACCGCAACCTGGGCTGGTTCTTCCTGTTCAAGCAGGGCAACGTGTCACTGGCCGGTGGCGGCACCATCTTCACCGCGGGCGTCGTGCTGTCGGCGATGATCCTGCCGATCATCACGTCGGTCTCGCGCGAGGTGTTCCGGCAGACCCCGCCTATGCAGATGGAAGCGGCGCAGGCGCTGGGTGCCACCAAGTGGGAGGTGGTGCGGATGACCGTGCTGCCGTTCGGTCGCAGCGGTGTCATCGCGGCGTCGATGCTGGGGCTGGGACGCGCGCTCGGTGAGACCGTGGCGGTGCTGATCATCTTGCGCTCCGCCGCGCGCCCGGGGAATTGGTCGCTGTTCGACGGCGGGTACACGTTCGCCTCGAAGATCGCCTCCGCGGCGGCCGAATTCAGTGCACCACTGCCCACCGGGGCCTACATCGCCGCGGGGTTCGCGTTGTTCGTCTTGACATTCGTCGTCAACGCGCTGGCTCGCGCCATCGCCGGCGGAAAGGTCAACGGATGAGCTCCGCGGTCGAAACCTTTGACCGGCCGGTCAAAGCCCAGGCGTTCCGGCCCGTCAGCATCCGGCGCCGGCTCACGAACAACGCCGCGACGGCCTTCTTCGTCGCCTCCTTCCTGGGCGCGCTGGTGCCGCTGGTCTGGGTGCTGTCGGTGGTGGTGGCCCGGGGCTGGTACGCGGTCACCCGGTCGACGTGGTGGACCCACTCGCTGCGCGGGATCTTGCCGGAGCAATTCGCCGGCGGCGTCTATCACGCCCTGTACGGCACCGTGGTGCAGGCGGGGGTGGCCGCCCTGCTGTCCGTCCCGCTGGGGTTGATGACCGCGGTCTTCCTGGTGGAATACGGCTCCGGCCGGCTGGTGCGTCTCACGACGTTCATGGTCGACGTGCTCGCCGGGGTGCCCTCGATCGTGGCGGCCCTGTTCATCTTCAGCCTCTGGATCGCCACCCTCGGATTCCAGCAGAGCTCGTTCGCCGTGTCGCTGGCGCTGGTCCTGCTGATGCTGCCCGTGGTGGTCCGGTCCGCGGAGGAGATGCTGCGGTTGGTGCCCGACGATCTGCGGGAGGCCAGCTATGCGCTCGGCGTTCCCAAATGGAAGACCATCACGCGGATCGTGTTCCCGATCGCGATGCCCGGCATCATCTCCGGCATCCTGCTGTCGGTCGCGCGGGTGATCGGCGAAACCGCCCCGGTGCTGGTGCTGGTCGGCTACAGCCGATCGATCAACACCGACATCTTCCACGGCAACATGGCCTCGCTGCCGCTGCTGATCTACACCGAGCTCACCAATCCCGAGCACGCCGGCTTCCTGCGCATCTGGGGTGCGGCCCTGAGCCTGATCCTCATCGTCGCGGTGATCAACCTGATCGCGGGGGCCACCCGCTTCTTCGCCACCCGCAGGCGCTGAGCACGCGCGGGGTGCGCGTCACGCTTTGGATGCGGCCTTCTTGGCCGGTGCCTTCTTCGCCGTGGTTTTCTTAGCCGTGGTCTTCGTGGCGGTGGCCTTCTTGGCCGGTGCCTTCTTGGCCGGCGCCTTGCCGTCGCCGGAGCGCGCCTTGACGCTGGCTTCCAGCTTGGCCAGCAGGTCGGAGACGTCCTCGGTCTCGTCGAGCTCCTTCGGTTGCTCCTCGGTGGTGAACGCCTCGCCGCCTTCGAGTTTCGCGTCGATCAGCTCCTGCAGCTGCTCCTGGTAGGTGTCGCGATAGCGGTCGGGGTTGAAGTCCTCGGCCATCGACTCCACGACCTGGCCGGCCATCTTCAATTCCGCGGGCTTGATCTCGACCTCCTTGTCGAGCACCGGAAAGTCGGGGTCGCGGATCTCGTCGGGCCACAGCAGGGTGTGCACCATCATCACGTCCCGCTTGCCGAAGTCCTTGACACGCAACGCCGCCAGTCGCGTCTTGTTGCGCAGCGTGAAGTGGACGATCGCCATCCGATCGGTCTCGGCGAGCGTTTTCGCCAGCAGCACATAGGATTTCGACGACTTGGAGTCCGGCTCCAGGAAGTAGCTGCGGTCGAACAGCATCGGGTCGACCTCCTCGGCGGGAACGAACTCCAGCACCTCGATTTCGCGGCTACGTTCTTCGGGCAAGGTGGAGATGTCGTCGTCGGTGATGATGACCATCTGACCGTCGTCGGATTCGAAGGCGCGGGCGATGTCGCGGTATTCGACGACCTCGCCGTCCAACTCGCAGACGCGCTGGTAGCGGATGCGGCCGTTGTCCTTGGCGTGCACCTGATGAAACTTGATGTCGTGGTCCTGGGTGGCGCTGTACACCTTGACCGGGACATTGACCAGCCCGAACGCGATCGAGCCCTTCCAGATGGAGCGCATGTAAGTCAGTATGCCCACACCCACGCTGGGAAAACAGCTTGACAGGCCGATGACCTGGGATTCTGCGGCTTTCCGCCGGGATGCGACGGGCCGGATTGCCCCGGTCTTGGACTACGTGAAATCGCCAGGGGCAGAGGTCAATTGAGCCCGGAGGGCGGCCCGGTCGGGCAGGTCGGCGCCGGCCCGGGCGACTGTCAAAGCCGACACGGCGCTGGCCGTCCCGAGGGCGGCGGTCAGGGCGTCGGGCTCGATCCGGGCCAGGGCGGCCCGCCGGTCGGCGCCCAGCAAGTTCATCTCCCACAGGGAGTCGAGCAGGCCGACCATGAAGGCGTCGCCGGCACCGACGGTGTCGACCACCCTGGCCGGTTTCGCCGTGACCTGGACCTCGCCGGCCGCGCAGAACGCCCGCGAACCGCGGGCCCCCATGGTCACCGCGACGACCGCAGGTCCCGCTGCCAACCACGCCCTGGCCGTTCGTTCCGGCTCGTGATCGGGCTCGATCCAGCGCAGGTCCTCGTCGCTGACTTTGACGATGTCGCTGCGCGCGACGAGGTGCTCGATCCGCGCACGCGCCAACGCGGGGTCGGCGGTCAGCGATGGGCGCACGTTCGGGTCGATGGTGACCGTGGCGGAATCGCGGTAGGTGTCGATCAACGCCGCGACCGCGAGGCAGCCCGGCTCGCGGGTGGCGGCGATCGACCCGGTGTGCACGAACAGCGGCGGCGGACCCGCGGGTGCGCCGGAGAGTCGCCAGTCCAGATTGAACACATAGTCGGCCGAGCCGTCCTCGGCGATGGCCGCTACGGCCGTCGGTGTCCGGGTGGCTGCAATGCTACCCGAATCAAGGTGCGCGCCAGCAGTTTTCACGTACTCGGCGATGCGCCGGCCGTACGGGTCGTCGGCGATGTGGGTCAGGAAGTCGACCTCGCGGCCCAGCCGTGCGAGTCCGACGGCGACGTTGAGCGGACTGCCGCCGACATGCTCGTCGCCCTCGACGATATCGATCAGCGACTCGCCGATCACCAGCCCGCGGTTCATCGCACCAAAGCCTCCAGCGTCGCCCGAGCTCCCTTGCTGTGCAACGAATCCAGCGCCCAGCGGTACGCCTCGACAAACCGTGGCTGGTGGGCGAGATCGCAGAACATCGCCGTGACCTCGATGAACGCGGTGGGGTTCTGGTATTGCGACCTGGCGATCGGGATGAGCGAATCCGCAAGCTGATCCACGACCTCGTACGGCCTACCCCATTCGTCGGTGCCCTCGGCGTAGCGCGCCCAGCTGGCCACCGCCGCGGCCGCGAGCCGAACCGGTCCGTCGGCGGCAAGGTTGTCGCAGATGACCGGAAACAGCCATTTCGGGATGCGGTCGGACGAGTAGGCACACAGCCGGGCGATGGTGTCACGCACGGCCGGATTGGCGAACCGCTCGACCAGCGTGCGGGCGTATTCGTGGAGGTCGATTCCCGGTACCGGCGGCAGCGTGGGGATGGCCTCGTTGTCGAAGTAGGCGAGCAGGAATTCGGCGATCAGCGGATCGCGGGCCGCCTCGTGGACGTACTGGAAGCCGCACAGGTGGGCGAAGTAGGCCAGGCACTGATGCCCCGCGTTGAGCAGCCGCAGCTTCATCAGCTCGTACGGGCGTACATCCTCGACCAGCAGCACCCCTGCCCGCTCCAGCGGGGGACGGCCGTCGGCGAAGTCGTCCTCGATCACCCAGGCGCTGAACGGCTCGGCCACCACCGGCCACCGGTCGTCGACTCCGAAATCGCGCCGCACCTCCGCGGCCATCTCCAAAGTCGTTGCGGGAGTAATACGGTCGACCATCGAATTGGGGAAGCGGGCGTGTTCCGCCACCCATTCGGCCAGCGTGGGATCCACGCGTTCGGCGCTGGCGAGCACGGTGCGCCTGGCGACCTCACCGTTGTTCTCGATGTTGTCGCAGGAGACGATTGTCGGCGCGGGAATTCCGCGATCGCGCCGCCTGGCGAGCGCCTCGGTGATCAACGTGAACGCGGGCCCGTCCGGGTCGCGGTACCCGCCTTCGGTGATGGTCAGCGAGATGATCCGGGTGGACGCCGCGGTGATCACCTCCAACGCCGATTCCGGGTCGTCGGGGGCGTAGCGGTAATCCACGATCGAGCCGATCACCTGGGCGTCCCGGCTGCCGTTGGGGTTCTCCAAGATCAGCGTGTACAGCCCGTCCTGACCGTTGAGGACGTCGCGCATGGTCCAGTCGGAGGGCATCACCCCTATGCCGCAGATGCCCCAGTCGAGTGCCAGGCCCTGCTGCATCAGCAGGTTGATGTAGGCGGCCTGGTGCGCGCGGTGGAAGTGCCCGGCCCCGATATGGGCGATGCCGACGGTCACGTTGCCCCGGTCGTAGTTCGGCGCCTCGATCGGCAGTGCGGAAAGCGACGCGTTGTTCAGGCTGATCGCGCTAGCCACCATTGGCCAACTCCTCACCGGGCCACCGCCCGGATCGTCACCGGGCGGTGGCACCTCTCGACGGTATGACAGCCGCGGGCCGAAGCCCAGCGACAAACGGCCCTTCGTTGCCCTATGTGAGCGGGGATCCCCCGGTCGGCACGGCCGACAACAGCAGGACATCGGCAAGGGCGCGCCACGAATCGGTTATCGCGACCGCGCCGGCATCGATCAAATCCGCTCGGCGGCAATCCTGTTCGTCGGGTGGCACGAACATCAGGTTGCCGACGGTCGGATAGCCGGCTGCGACCGCGGAACGCACGCCGGCCACGGAGTCTTCGATGGCCAGCCCGTGTTCGGCCGCGACCCCCATCACCTGACCGGAATGCAGATACACCGCCGGGTCGGGTTTGCTGGTGGGCGTCGGCAGTGAATCCTCGGCGCTGAAGGTCACCGCTTCGGCTATCAGCGAGTCGATGCCGGTGGCGGCGAAGCAGGCACGCAGGCGCTTGGTGGCGCTGGAGCTGACGGCCGCCAGCGCGTAGTGCGGCGCGAGGTCTCGCAGCGGTTCCAGCACCCGCGGGTCGGGCGTCAGTGTCACCGCCAGATGCGCGGTGACCCGTTCGCGCTCTTCGCGCACCCACTGCTCGAGTTCGTCGGCGCACAACGCGTTTCCCGTCGCGACGTCACCGGCCGAGGCGACCACCGCGTCGGGAAGGCCGCCGGCCAACGTCGGATCGAGCGGCAGGCGGCACTGGACGGCCAGGTCCAGAGCCATGGCGCGGAAGTTCTTGCCGACGGCCCGCTTACGCAACTCCTCCGAGTCGAGCGGAGCGGTCACGCCGAACCTGGCCAGGAAGCGATTCATCACCTCCGTCGACGCCTCGAACGCCGGCGTTTCCGAGGCGAACAGGTTGTCGTCGGCGTCGCACAGCAAGGTCGTGATCGGCGCAGGGTCGAATGTGTGCACAAAGGTCAGCCCGGAGAGTTCATCGCTCATCGTGACACCAACTCCCGCTCGTCGTTGCGCATCCCGTCACGCAGCGTGGGCACCACACCGCGCGTGTCGATACGCCTGATCATCTCCCCAAGGCGCTCCGCAAACCCCGGCACCGGGCGTAGCTCGGCGAACATCGCATGCCGCAGCAGCGGATCAGGTTTGTCGCCTGCCATGTTGGCCAATCTGCCCACCGGTATCGCCTGGGAGTCTTCCAGGCGGAGCTTGCGCCCCTGCAGGTCGTGCCCGCGCATGTACCGGGCCCAGCCGGCAACGGCCAACATCAGCAGCGTATGCGGCCTACCCTGCGCGATCGCATCCTGCAGGGAGGGCAGCACAAACGACGTGATCTTGCTCGTTCCCCGCCTGGCCAGCCGCGACAATTGGTCACTCATCTGGGGATTGCCGAGCCGATCGAGCAGGCTGGCCCGGTATTCGGGTGTGTTCATCCCGGGGACGGCGGGCAGCAGTGGCTGAATTTCGTCGCGCAAGAGCCTCTCGACGTAGTCGAATATCACGCGGTCCTGCATCGCTTCGTCGGTGCGCTGGTAACCGGCCAAGATGGCCAAACACGCGAGCGCGATATGGGTGCCGTTGAGAAGACGCGTCTTGATCAGCTTGTGGTCGCTGACATCGGCGACGAATTCGGCACCGACCTCGTCGAGCGGCGGTCGCCCGTTGCTGAAGGAATCCTCGATCACCCATTGGCGATACGGCTCGGTCACCACCGGACACCTGTCGGCCACGCCGAACGTCTGCTCGACGAACTTGCGCTCCGACTTCGAGGTTTGCGGGGTGATGCGATCGACCATGGTCGACGGGAACGCGACATGCTTGTCGATCCAGCGGGCGAGGCCGGGGTCCTTCAAGGCGGCGAACGACACCAGCGCGGTTCTCGCCGGCCGCGTGTCGCCGGGAACGTTGTCACAGCACAGCACGGTGAATGGCGCCACGCCCGCGCGGCGGCGCCGGTCGAGAGCTTCGGCCAGATATCCCCACGCGGTGGCATAACCGCCGGACGCGACGAGGTCGGCGCGGACGTCGGGGTGATGGGCATCGAACTCGTCGGTGACCGGATCCAGGAAGTATCCGGTGTCGGTGATGGTCAGGCTGACGATACGGGTCTCGGGATCGGCCAGGGCGGCGCGCACCGTCGCGCAATCGTTCGGTGCGTAGTGCACGGAGCCGATCGAGCCGACGACGCGGGCGCTCTGGCGGTCGTGGCCGCGTTGCACCACGGTGTAGAGCCCATCCTGCGCGGACAGCAAGTCCTTGGCGGTCGGGGAGTGCAGGCTGACGCCGGTAACCCCCCAACGATCCGAAATGCCCGCGCGGGCAAGGTCATCGAAGTAGACGGCCTGATGCGCGCGGTGGAAATTACCCGCGCCGATGTGAACGACACCACGCTGGAGGGCCGATCTCTCGTATGTAGGTACGGCGATTCGCCGGGAGTGCAGTCGGAGGGTGGCATTGCTGAGGGGGACGCCACATTCTGGACGCCGGGACAATATGCGCATCCGTCTTCGGTGCCCGGCCTTTCGGCGCGTCTAACGCCTTCGTGGTTGACGTCACAAAAATTTACGTTTGAGACATATGCAGTGGTGGGAACGAGTAAGCGCTGCTCACACGCGTAAGTTGACTCTCATGGCACCGCGGGTGAAGCTGACCAACGCCGACAAGGTGCTCTATCCCGCCACCGGGACCACGAAGCGGGACGTCTTCGACTACTACACCCGCATCGCCGAGGTGATGATCCCGCACATCGCGGGGCGCCCGGCCACCCGCAAGCGCTGGCCCAACGGGGTCGAGCAGGACGCCTTCTTCGAAAAGCAGCTGGCCGCGTCGGCGCCGGACTGGCTGCCGCGCGCCAGCGTCACGCACCGCTCCGGGACCACGACCTATCCGATCATCGACAGCCCCGAGGGGCTGGCGTGGATCGCGCAACAGGCCGCGCTGGAAGTGCACGTGCCGCAGTGGCGGTTCGTCGCCCAGTGGACCCGGAGCAAGGCTGAAGAGCTCAAGCCCGGCCCGGCAACCCGATTGGTCTTCGACCTCGACCCCGGCGAGGGCGTCAGCATGGCCCAGCTGGCCGAGGTGGCCCATGCCGTGCGCGACCTGATCGACGGGATCGGGCTGACCCTGTTCCCGCTCACCAGTGGCAGCAAGGGGCTGCACCTCTACGCGCCGCTGGCGGAACCGGTGAGCAGCAAGGGCGCGACGGTGTTGGCGAAACGGGTTGCCCAGCAACTGGAAAAGTCGATGCCCGAGCTGGTCACGTCCACCATGACCCGCAGCTTGCGGGCGGGCAAGATCTTCCTCGACTGGAGCCAGAACAACGGATCGAAAACGACCATTGCGCCGTACTCCCTGCGCGGACGCGAACACCCGACGGTCGCAGCGCCGCGGACCTGGGCGGAGATCGAGGACCCGGCGTCGCTGCGCCAACTGCGCTACGACGAGGTGCTGGCCCGTGTCGCTCGCGACGGCGACCTGCTGGCGGCCCTGGACAACGACGTCGCCGTCCCGGACCGGCTGACCAGGTACCGCGGCATGCGGGACGCATCGAAGACCCCCGAACCCGTCCCGCGGACGAAACCCACTACGGGGCAAGGCAATACGTTCGTGATTCAAGAACACCACGCCCGCCGGCTGCACTACGACTTCCGGCTGGAGCGCGACGGCGTGCTGGTGTCGTGGGCGGTGCCGAAGAACCTGCCCGAAACCACCTCGGTGAACCATCTGGCGGTCCACACCGAGGATCACCCGCTGGAATACGCCGCCTTCGAGGGCAACATCCCCAAGGGGGAATACGGGGCCGGGAAGGTCATCATCTGGGACTCCGGCACCTATGAGGCGGAGAAGTTCAATGACTCCGCCGAAAATGGGGAGGTCATCGTCAACCTGCGCGGCAGCAAGGTCTCCGGGCGCTATGCGCTGATCCAAACCAAGGGTGACCAGTGGCTGGCGCACCGGATGAAGGACCAGAAGGTCTTCGACTTCGACGGAATCGCGCCCATGCTGGCCACCCACGGCTCGGTCGCGGGGTGCAAGGCGGGCCAGTGGGCCTTCGAAGGCAAGTGGGACGGTTACCGGCTGCTGGTCGAGATCGACCACGGAGACCTGCGGGTGCGGTCCCGGCGGGGCCGGGAGGTCACCGCCGAATACCCCCAATTACGCGCTCTGGCAGCCGATCTCGCCGACCACCACGTGGTGCTCGACGGGGAAGCAGTCGTCCTGGACGCCTCCGGGGTGCCGAGCTTTCATGCGATGCAGAACCGGGGCCGCGGCAGCCGCGTGGAGTTCTGGGCGTTCGACGTGCTGTATCTCGACGGCCGTTCGCTGCTGCGGGCCCGCTACCAAGACCGCCGAAAACTGTTGGAGACGCTGGCCGGTGGCAGTGACCTCATCGTCCCCGAGCTGTTGCCGGGGGACGGGAAACAGGCACTGGAGCACTCCCGCGAGCACGGCTGGGAGGGCGTGGTCGCCAAGAAACGCGACTCCACCTATCAGCCGGGCCGGCGCTCGGCGTCCTGGATCAAGGACAAGCATTGGAACACCCAGGAAGTCGTCATCGGCGGCTGGAAGGCCGGGGAGGGCGGCCGCAGCAGCGGCATCGGGTCGCTGCTGATGGGCATCCCCGCCGACGGGGGGCTGCACTTTGCCGGGCGGGTCGGTACTGGGTTCACCGAGCGTGACCTGGCGAGCCTGAAGAAGGCGCTGGCGCCACTGCACACCGACGAATCCCCCTTCACCCCGCCGCTTCCCCGCAGCGAGGCCAAGGGCGTGACGTACGTCGAGCCGGTGCTGGTGGGCGAAGTGCGCTACAGCGAATGGACCCCGGATGACCGGTTGCGCCAATCGAGTTGGCGTGGGCTGCGGCCGGACAAGGAACCGAGTGAGGTGGTGCGCGAATGAAATGGGTGACCTACCTTGGCGCGGACGGTGAACGCACCGGGGTGTTCTCCGGTGACGCCATCCACGCGATGCCCGCGGGCGTGACGCTGCTCGACCTGGTCGGCCGCGGCGCCGACGGATTGCGCGCGGCCGGCGAGGAGGCGCTGCGCGCCCCGGCGGCGACGGTGCCCCTGGGGGAAGTGCGGCTGCTGGCGCCGATCCCGCGACCGCCGTCCATCCGCGATTCGCTGTGCTTTCTCGATCACATGCGCAACTGCCAGGCCGCGCTGGGCGCCGGGCGGACGCTCGCCGACACCTGGTACCGGATACCGGCGTTCTATTTCGCCTGCCCCGCAACGGTTTTAGGGCCCTACGACGATGCCCCCACCGCGCCCGGAAGCGCTTGGCAGGACTTCGAATTGGAGATCGCCGCGATCATCGGCACCGGCGGGCGGGACTTGACCGTCGACGAAGCCGAGCGGGCCATCATCGGCTACACCATCTTCAACGACTGGTCGGCACGCGACCTGCAGCAACTGGAGAGCCAACTGGGCATCGGACAGGGCAAGGGCAAAGACAGCGGCGTCACCCTGGGCCCCTACCTGGTGACACCCGACGAACTCGAGCCGTACCGGCGGGACGGCAGCCTGGACCTGCGGGTGACCGCGCTGGTCAACGACGCCGTGATCGGGTCGGGTTCGACCGCCCAAATGGATTGGAGCTTCGGCGAAGTCATCTCCTACGCCTCGCGAGGCGTGACGCTCGCCCCGGGCGACGTCATCGGCTCCGGAACGGTGCCGACCTGCACGCTGGTCGAACACCTGAACCCGACGGCGCTGGACTCCTTCCCCGGCTGGCTGCACGACGGCGACGTCGTCACGCTGCGGGTCGAGGGACTCGGGGAGACTCGACAGACCGTGCGCGCCGGTGCCGCACCGCATCCGTTGGCGGCCCGACCCAATCCCGACGCCGCGCCCGCGGCGCCGCGGGTGAATCGGGCGCCCGCGAAGGTGCCCTACACGCGCGGCCTGCACCAGGTCGCCGACCGGGTCTGGGCGTGGACGCTGCCCGACGGCGGTTACGGGTGGAGCAACGCCGGGCTGGTCGCCGGCGACGGCGCGTCGCTGCTCGTCGACACGCTGTTCGACCTGGCGTTGACCCGCGAAATGCTCAGTGCGATGCGGGACATCACCGCCGCCGCACCCATCACCGACGCGCTGATCACCCACTCAAACGGCGACCACACCCACGGCAACCAGCTGCTCGATCCGTCGGTTCGGATCATCGCCGCGCGGGGCACGGCGGACGAGATCGCGCACGGGATGGCGCCCGAGATGCTGGCGATGGCGCAGACTGCGAACCTGGGCCCGGTCGCGACCCCCTACACCCGAGACCGCTTCGGGCACTTTGACTTCAGCGGCATCACGGTGCGCAACGCGGATCAGACGTTCGACCGCGAGCTGACCATCGAGTTGGGTGGGCGGCGCATCGACCTGCTGAACTTGGGCCCCGCGCACACCGCCGCGGATTCGGTGGTGCACGTGCCCGACGCGGGTGTGCTCTTCGGTGGCGACCTGCTGTTCATCGGCTGCACCCCCATCGTGTGGGCCGGCCCGATCGCCAACTGGATCGCCGCGTGCGACGCGATGATCGCGCTGGACGCGCCGACGGTGGTGCCCGGCCACGGCCCCGTCAGCGACCCCGACGGAATCCGCTCCGTGCGTGGCTATCTCGCCCACGTCTCCGACCAAGCCGAGGCCGCCTACCACCGCGGGCTGTCGTGGTCGGAGGCGGCCGACACCATCGACCTCGGCGAGTACGCGACCTGGCTGGACGCTGAGCGCGTCGTCGTCAACGTCTATCAGCGGTACCGCGAACTGGACCCGGAGACCCCTCAGCTGGAGGTGATGGCCCTGCTGGTGATGCAGGCCGAGTGGCTGGCCAAGCGGTCCTGAAACCCCGCGGGAAATCCAAGGACACGACATCTCTCGGCGTGGCGCGGGCAGGCTCGGTCTGCCGCGGTTGCCGGCTTGGCTTGATCATGCGAGAGGCGCCCGGGACGTGCGCTGAAATTGATAACCGTGACGGTGGAGCTTGTGTGGCTCAGGTCGGCGTCTCGGCGTCGGGTCTGAGGTGCTGCCACCAGCAGTAGATGTAGATCGCCATCGAAATCGCCAGTATGACGATCACCCAGAGCACCACTGTGACGTCAACCCACCATCCGATCGGTGGCGAGTCGGGGAGGGCATTTCGCAGCGGTACTACCGCGAAGAGCATTGCCGCATACCAAGTCGTCATCGGCGGCTGGAATTTTCGGCGACCACGCACGGTCTGCACTGCAACGATCAATCCCAGACCTGCAAGCAGGATCAATACACCGAGGATTGCGGCAGCAAAAGCTCCGGTCGTTGGCGACCGGTGCAAGACCACTCGATACGGTGCCGGCTTACCGGCCTGGCTGGTGGCGGGGACGTCAACCCTCCAGCCGCGAAGACGGTCGATGAAAGTCACCGACGCCCGCTGTGGTTCTGCCCCAGCGCCCCGGAAGAGTTCGACCGTGATGGGGCCCGAATGGTAGTCATCGAACGGCCAATGCCGCACGTCACCAGTGAGATTCAACGTGACCGGAAAAACGCCGGGCAGCATACCTTTTGACCACGTGCGTTTGGTCGGTGTTACCGCAGATGTCACTATGACACTGAGGTCTTGGGTGAGGTCATGGGTTGAGGGATCCAGCAGCCCCGGCCCGGGCGATACGGCCAGGTCGGCGATCAACTCGCCATCGATCGAGTGAACTTCTTTGAGGCCGATGGTCACCGTGGTTCCATCGGACGCCGGGTAACCATCAACGACTCGACGAGGTTGGCCCATACCTGCGCTGGCATACAACATGATCATGCCGACATAGGCGGCGATGAGGATCACGACACCGACGATGCCTAACGTCCTGAGGGATGGCCTTGCACGTAAAGGCTTATCCGCCGACAACAGCGCCTCCCCTATGGCATGTGTTTCCGTGCAGGGATTGTAGCCGTGAGTGAGCCTCGGTGCTTGGTCACGGAACCGGCACCGGACACCCCGCACCGGGTGGCCGCCCACGGGTCCGGGCCCCTTAACCCCGAGAGCGCACCCCCGGAGTTAAAGCCGCACGGCCCGAACGAATTTGATCGTGGTCGCCGGGACCTGCTCCGCGGCGGGCCCCAACTCCGGCAGCCCGGCGGCGGAGAACAGGTCGGTGAGCCGGGATTCGGTGGTTTCCCAGCCGTTTTCATGCAGATGCGCGGCGACGTCGGTGTGCTCGCCCGGATACGTCAAGCTGGTCAGGTCCATCTCGAGCCCGTGTCGTCGCCAGCCTTCGGTCATGAGCTTGGCCTGCTCCCGGGCTGCCGGCGACGTGCCGGTCACCGTGCCGTAGTCGGCGGCGAACCGGCTGCCCTCGGCCGACAGCGGGATGATGGAGTCCAGCAGCCGAATCTCGGCCTCCGGCGGCAGCCATCCGATGAGCACGCCCTCGGCCAGCCATGCGGTGGGATGGGCCGGATCGAAGCCCGCCTCCTGAAGCGCCGCCGGCCAATCGTCGCGCAGGTCGACGCCGACCTCGCGGAGCTTGGCGGTGGGCGCCGCCCCGATCTCCGACATCGTCGCCGCCTTGAACGCGATGACCTCGGGCTGGTCGATCTCGTACACGATCGTCCCGATCGGCCAGCGCAGCCGGTAGGCGCGGGAATCCAGGCCCGAGGCCACGATCACCACCTGGAGCAGGCCCGCCTGCCCGGCCGCCGCGAAATAGTCGTCGAAATACCGCGCGCGGGCGGCGAACGTGTCGACCATGCGGGCAAACCCGACGCTTCGCTCGAGGTCGTCGGGATCGAGTTCGCCGCTGGCCAGCCTGGTGAACACGTCCAACCCGACGGCGCGCACCAGCGGCTCGGCGAAGTCGTCGGTGATGACCGGCTGCGGACGCTTGCTCGCGGCGGCCCTGGCGGCGGCGACCATGGTGGCCGTCGCTCCCACGCTGTTGGCCAGGTCCCAGCTGTCACCTTCGGTTCGTGCCATGGCTTCTCCTTCGATGTGGCGGCCAAACCACGGTATGCCCCGTCGGTGAAATCCGCGTCGCCTACCGTTTCAGCCATGCCCGCAGTGGAATTGGAAACCGTCGAAGACGGCATCGCCCGCATCACCCTGAACCGGCCCGAGCGCCTCAACGCCATCGACGGCGCGTTGATCGACGGCGTGGACCACGCCCTGGACGCGCTCGGCGACGGCGAGTTCAGGGTGGCGATCCTGACCGGCGCCGGACGCGGATTCTGCGCGGGGGCCGACCTGAGCGGCACCGGCGAGCCGTGGACCAAGCCCAGGCCATCCACCCCGGCGTTCAAGGTCAACTACGACTCCCAGGTCCGCCTCGCCGACCTGTTCACGCGGATCTACGAGCTGCCCATTCCGGTGATCGCCGCGGTCAACGGCGTGGCCGTCGGGGGCGGGCTGGCCTTCGCGCTGGTCTGCGACGTCCGCGTCGCCTCCGACCGGGCGCGGTTCTCCTCGGCGTTCATCAAGGCGGGCTTCTCGTCGATGGACATGGGCACCAGCTACCTGCTACCCAAGATCGTCGGCGCGGGAGTGGCGCGCGAACTCATGCTGACCGGCCGCATCATCGACGCGGCCGAGGCCTACCGCATCAAGCTGGTGCACGAGGTGGTGGCCCCCGACGAGCTGATGCCGGCCGCGCTGAAGGTGGCCCGCTCGATCGCCGAGAACAACGCCTACGGCGTCTGGCAGACCAAAATCGGTCTGAACGCGGCACTGGATGCGCCCAGCCTGCGGCATGCCATCGAGATCGAGAACCGCACCCAGATCCTCACCGGCTTCACCAACAACCCGGTCGAGGCGGCCAAGGCGCACCGGGAAAAGCGCGCCCCGAAATGGGATCCGCTGTGACGGTCAGTGAAGGTCAGACCTTTGCGATGACGTTCTCGGCGAACATCTCGAGGTTGCGGATCTTGTTCTCCAGTGGCTCGGTGTCCTTGCCCTTGATGTAGGGGATGCGGAAGCCGACGATCGCGTCGGTGACGCCCTTGTCTTCCAGGCGTTTGATGCCGTCCACGGTGTAGGCGTCGGCCGAGATGACGTGGATCTGGAAGGGCCCGGTCTTGCCGGCGTCTTCGCGATACCGCTTGAGCTTGGCGATGAGCCCGTCGAGTTCTTCCGGGTCGCCTCCGCCGTGCATCCAGCCGTCCAGCCGGGCCGCGCGGCGCAGGGCCGCGTCGGCATGCCCGCCGACCAGGATCGGGATCGGCTGCGTGGGAGCCGGCGCCATCTTGGTCTTGGGGATGTCGTAGAACTCGCCGTGGAATTCGAAGTAGTCGCCGCTGGTGAGTCCCTGGATGATTTCGATGCATTCGTCCATGCGCTTGCCGCGCTTGGCGAATGGGACGCCCAGCAGTTCGTAGTCCTCCGGCCATGGGCTGGTGCCGACGCCGAAGCCCACCCGGTTGTTGGTCAATGCCGCCAGCGAACCGATCTGCTTGGCCACCAGCGCCGGCGGCCGGATGGGCAGCTTGAGGACGAAGAAGTTGAAGTGCAGCTTGGTCGTCACCGCGCCCAATGCCGCTGTCAGCACGAAGGTTTCGATGAACTCCTTGCCCTCAAGGAACTCGCGATCGCCGTCGGGGGTGTAGGGGTATTTCGAGTCGGACTCGAAGGGGTAGGCGATGCTGTCGGCGATCGTCATCGCGTGGTACCCGGCCGCCTCGGCCGCCTGGGCCAGCGGGATGTAGTACCGGTGATCGGTCATCGCCTCCGCGTAGGTGAACCGCACGTCATCTGCCTTCCTGGAAACGGGTCGTCACACGAGATTAGAACGTGTTCTAGTTCTACCCGTGCGCGGGTTCCCGGCACAATAAGGCGTCAGAGCTGGTTTTCGGGGCCGATCACCGCCCACACCGTCTTGCCGGTCGCGGTGGGAGTGCTGCCCCACGCGCGTGAGAGCGCGCCGACGATCGCCAGGCCGGACACGTCGATGCCGTTCGCCGGGGACGGCAGCCGCAGGGCCGGGGCATGGCTGCTGTCGGACACGGCGATCGTCGCCGTCGCGCCATGCCTCTCGATCCGCACCACGGGGACGCTTGCGGTGTGTTCCAGCACGTTCTCGACGAAGACGTTGACCACGACCAACGCGACGGGGATGAGCGTGGATTGCGACCAGGCGGTGAGCCACTCGCGGACCAGGCGGCGTGACTCGCGCAGGCTGGTCAGGTCGGCGGGCAGTTGCGCGTCAGCACGACGCACGGCACGCCGGCTCTGCTGGCTGAGCGCCTTCGTCGCCGCCTTCTCGGTCGAGTACACCGGCATGAAGTAGGCAACGCCGTTGCGGGTGATCGCCTCGCGTGTCCCGCGGTGCGCGCACACCAGGACGACCGGAACATGGGGATCGCTGCGGATCTGCCAGTACGCGCCGATGAACGTCGACCACGCCGAGTCGGCGAGCACCTTGAGCGCGGAGATGTTGACGATGACGGCGGCGGGCTCGCCCAGCGTGGCCTGCAGGATGTGGTCGCGGAGCGCCGCGGAGTTGGTCGTGTCGAGCGCACCGTCGACGGTCAGGATGGCCACGGATTGATCCGTCCGCGTCGCGGCGGCCAGTGAGCTGGGGGATTCAGCGACCGAGCTCACCGCGCGACCCCTTCTCCGCAGGGGGCCTACGGTGTCGATGTGCTGGGATTCCCGGCTGGAGCAGAAACCGAGGAGACATCCGGCTGCCCAGCGGGGTCTTGCCGTCCGGTTCCATCGCTGCTCCTCGAATTACCGCCGGGCCAACTGCTTGAGTATCCGCCCTCAGCGGCAAAAGTCGAATGCGGGTCGAGCGGCCTGCAAGCCGCCGGAATGCGCAGCCCACAAGGGTCATGTCCCGGACGCGCGCGGCATGCGGCGCGGTAGGAGTGAGGCGCGTGCCCGTCCCCACCCGTTCGAGGCCCCCGCCTCTACCGCACCGAACCTGACGTTCGAATCCGCTGCGCAGCACGCGCATGTCCCGAAGCTACCACCTTCCGGGGCGGTCCGAACGCCCGGATACCCCCGGGAATGGTTCGATGAGCAGCGCAAAAAGCGGCCGGTCAGGTGAGCGCGTACGGCGGAGCACCCACCCCGGCGACCGAATGCGTCCCCCACGGCGTCTGCTCGACGATCCGCGCGGCGGCACTGCGCCCGCCCACCGTCAAGGTCGCGGTCCGGGTTTGCCTGAGCGCCTCGTCCGGCAACGGCCGCGACGGCGAACCGAACAGCGTCCCCTGCCAGTGGTAGCGGCCGTCGATCGGGTCCAGGTGGCCGGTGAGCCGGACTCGCACCGGGTGGATGCCGCCGGCGATCTCCAGCGTCGCCGCGCCGTCGTAGGTGTCGTCACGCTCGGGCGCGGCGGACGACAGGTCGAAGGCCGACGCCACCGGGGGCGCCTGGTCGGGTGTGAGCCGGGCGCGCTCGTTGAACACCCGCAGGCTGCTGGCGCGCACCTCGATGCGGCCGCTGGCCGTGCGATCCATCACGCGCAGGCACTCGGCGATGTAGCGCGCCCGAGCCTCGGCGTCCGGACCGGTGAGGAAGAAGTAGTTGGGGAACCCGCGAAACGCCACCCCGTAGAACGGCTCCATGCCGTCGTGCCACGCCCGCCGGATGGGCAGCCCGCCGGCACCGACGAGCGTCGCGTCGCCCGGCTCGTCGGGGACCGAGAACCCGGTGCCGTAGACGATGGCGTCGACGCGGCGCTCGGCGCCATCGCGGGTGCGGATGCCCGACACGGTCACCGCCTCGATCGCCGACCCGGCCACCGTGACCGGACGGCGCTCGGCGGGCGGCGCGATGCGCCGGCGCAGCCAGCGCTTGGCCCGCGTGGACCACAACGGGATCTCGGTGACCACCCGGCGCGGTCCGTGGGCGAAGACGGTAACCGACGCCGCCGCCTCGATCAGCCGGCGCATGTGGTGGCCGGCGGCGGCGTCGCAGCCGACGACCGCGACGCGCTTGCCGGACGGATCGAAGCCGGGGGCCCAGGCGGCCGCGTGAAACGACTCGCCGAGGAAGTCGTCGCGGCCCGCGATGTCCGGCAGCCACGGGACGAAGGGCGGCCGGCCGGCGGCGATGACCGCCCTCGCTCGCAGGCCCTCGCCGCCGGCCGTCGTCAGCAGCCAGGTGTCGGTGCTGTCGTCGAACCTCGACCGCAGGTCCGCGGCCGGCCCGTCGAGGACCACGAAATCGGTGACGCCGGCGGCCAGCAACACCGACCGGGCGTCGGGGTGCGCGCCGACGACGGCGATGGGGTGGCGGGGCTCGGCGGGGTCGCGCGGCCGCGTCACAGAAACCTGCTGCGCTTCCAGCCGCGGCGGGCGATGGGGCCCAGCAGGCCCACCTCGGTCAGGAACGTCGCCAGCGGGGCGAAACCGGCGACCTGCATGTCGCGGCGATGCGGGCTGGTCCGCGCGATCCGCCGGGCCCGCTTCGGGTCCAGGCCGGTACGCGCGTAGGGGATCGGGTTGCTGAACAGGTAGTTGAAGAAGTACCCGCCCAGACCGTTGATGTTCGCCATGAACCAGCGGTTGAACCGGGGCATCTCGGCGACGCGTTTGCGGGCGCCGTCGCGGGCGAACTGGATGTGGCGCGCCTCCTCGGTGACGTGAATCCGCATGAGTCGCTGGATGATTGGCTGTAACTCCGGGTCGTCCATCATCTGCCGTTGCAGCGAGTCGAAAATCTCCTCCCCGATCAACGCCGCCACCCACAGCATCGAGCCCCGCTGGAACGCCAGCGGCAGGGCGTTGATGATCATCCGGTGGAACAGCCGCGGCCGCACCGGCTTTGCGCCGATGCGCTCGATGGCCTTGCCGAACATCACCATGTGGCGGGTCTCGTCACCCAGCTCGGTCAGCTTGTAGTGGGTCGAGGAGCTGGTGGGGTCCTCGTGCAGGATCGTGCGCAACAGCGACTGGTTCAGCATGTTCTCGAACCAGATGCCGGCCGAGAGCGTGTTGACCAGCTCCTGGCGGGAGAGCTCGATCTGTTGTTCGCGGGTCATCTCGTCCCACATCGGCGTCCCGTACAGCGACACCAGCCGCGGCGGCAGATAGAACTTGTCCGGGTCCAGCGGCGCATCCCAGTCGATGTCGACGACGGGTTCGTAGGACTTTTTCACCGAGCCTTTGAGCAGGCGGTCGGAAAACGCCTCACGACTCGGCCCGCTCGATTTGACCGCAGTGGTGGTCATCGCTGGCGTCCCTTCATTGGGTCCTGCAGACGGTACCCATGGTACTGGGTACTTTCGGCCCGGGCTAGGCCCTTTAGGTTGCAATTCGGCAAGCTGATTCACGCAACGAGGAGGTCTGTTGGGCCGGCACATCCACGTCATCGGCGTCGGCGCCGGCGATCCCGCGTACGTGACCGTCCAGGCGATCGACGCGCTCAACGACACCCAGGTCTTCTTCGCGATGGACAAGGGCGAGGCGAAAAGCGACCTGGTGGCGCTGCGACGGCAGATCTGCGCCCGGTTCATCCGCGAGCCCGGCTACCGATTCGTCGAGCTGCCCGATCCCCAACGGTCGGCCGACGGCGGCTCTGAGGGCGCCTATCGCGAGGCCGTGTCGGACTGGCACGCGGCGCGGGCGCGGGTCTGGGCGGCGGCCATCGCCGCCGAGCTGGGTCCCGACGGCGTCGGCGCGTTCCTGGCGTGGGGCGACCCGTCGCTGTACGACAGCACGCTGCGCATCCTGGACGCCATCGGGGGGCAGCTCGAGTTCACCTTCGACGTCATCCCGGGCATCACGGCGGTGCAGGCGCTCACGGCCCGGCACCGCATCCCGCTCAACGAGGTCGGGGAACCGGTACTGATCACCACCGGCAGGAAGCTGCGCGAGCAGGGGCTGTCCGGGGCGGCGGTCGTGATGCTCGATGCCGACTGCTCGTTTCAGGCGTGCCCGCCCGACACCCAAATCTGGTGGGGTGCCTATCTGGGCACCGCCGACGAGCTGCTGGTGGCGGGCACCGTCGGCGAGGTCGGCACCCGCATTGCGGCACTGCGGGCCGAGGCCCGGGCGCGGCACGGCTGGATCATGGACACCTATTTGCTCAGACCGGCAGACTGAAAGGCGTGCCCGAACTGCCCGAGGTCGAAGCGCTGGCCGACCATCTGCGCCGCCACGCCGTCGGCCTGACGATCGGCCGCGTCGACGTCGCCGCGCTGTCCGTGCTGAAAACCTTCGACCCGCCGCCCAGCGCGCTGCACGGGCGGACCGTGACGGGGGCCCACCGCTGGGGCAAATACCTCGGGCTGCAGGCCGGAGAGCTGTACCTGATCGCCCACCTGTCGCGGGCGGGTTGGCTGCGCTGGTCGGACAGGCTCGCCGCGGCGCCGCTGCGCCCCGGCAAGGGCCCGATCGCGCTGCGGGTGCACCTGGGCACGCCCGGCGAGGCGCCCGGCTTCGACCTCACCGAGGCGGGCACTCAGAAGCGGCTGGCCGTGTGGCTCGTCGGCGATCCGCAGTCGGTGCCCGGGATCGCCGCCCTGGGCCCCGACGCGCTGGAACTGAGCGCCGACGATCTCGGCGGGCTGTTGGCCGGCAACACCGGCCGGATCAAGACCGTCATCACGGATCAGAAGGTGATCGCCGGCATCGGCAACGCCTACAGCGACGAGATCCTGCACGTCGCCAAGATCTCCCCGTTCGCGACGGCCGGGAAACTGACCGACGAGCAGCTCGCCACCCTGCACGACGCGATGGTGTCCGTCCTGCGCGACGCGGTGAGTCGATCCGTGGGGCAGGGGGCGGCCACGCTCAAGGGGGAGAAACGCTCCGGGCTGCGGGTGCATGCGCGCACCGGGCTGCCCTGCCCGGTGTGTGGGGACACCGTGCGGGAAGTTGCCTTCGCGGACAAGTCTTTTCAGTACTGCCCGACATGCCAGACCGGCGGCAAGGTGCTGGCCGACCGGCGGATGTCGCGGCTGCTCAAGTAGGCCTCAACAAGGCGATGCTCCGAGACTTGACACCTGTCGATATGTTGCCCGGGTGACTCGCCAGAAGATCCTCATCACCGGCGCCAGCTCCGGGCTGGGCGCCGGCATGGCCCGCGCGTTCGCCGCCAAGGGTCGCGACCTGGCGTTGTGCGCCCGTCGCACCGACCGACTCGACGAGCTGAAAGCCGAACTCTCGCAGAAGTATCCGGGGATCAAGATCGCCGTCGCCGCGCTGGACGTGAACGACCACGAGCAGGTGCCGAAGGTCTTCGGCGAACTCAGCGACGAGCTCGGCGGCATCGACCGGGTCATCGTCAACGCCGGCATCGGCAAGGGGGCCAAGCTGGGCTCGGGCAAGCTGTGGGCGAACAAGGCGACCATCGAGACCAACCTGGTGGCCGCGCTGGTGCAGATCGAGACCGCGCTGGAGATGTTCCACAAGAGCGGGTCGGGCCATCTGGTGCTGATCTCGTCGGTGCTCGGCAACAAGGGGGTACCGGGCGTCAAGGCCGCCTACGCGGCCAGCAAGGCCGGGCTGAGCTCGCTGGGTGAATCCCTGCGCGCCGAGTACGCCAAGGGTCCGATCAAGGTCTCGGTCATCGAGCCGGGCTACATCGAGTCGGAGATGACGGCCAAGTCGAACAGCACGATGTTGATGGTGGACAACGCGACCGGCGTCAACGCCCTGGTCGCCGCGATGGAACGCGAGCCCGGCCGCGCCGCGGTGCCCTGGTGGCCGTGGGCGCCGCTGGTGCAGGTGATGCGGGTGCTGCCGCCCCAGCTCACCAAGTGGTTCGCCTAGCTTCGCTGCCCGCGAGCGTCCGTGTCTGTACGCGACACGCCGGGCTCACGCGTGCAAATGTGGACGCTCGCGGTTGAGGGCTGTTAGCTGGTGCGGCCGCGTTCCGTGCGGTATCGGCGGACCAGCGCGTCGGTCGAGCTGTCCGACTGCGGCGCAGGCGAGTCGTCGGACGTGATCACCGGGAGCAACGCCTTCGCCTGGGTCTTGCCCAGCTCTACGCCCCACTGGTCGAACGAGTCGATGCCCCAGACGACGCCCTCGGTGAAGACCTGATGCTCGTAGAGCGCGATCAGCTGGCCCAGCACAGAGGGGGTGAGCCGGTCGGCCAGGATCGAGGTCGACGGCCGGTTGCCCGGCATCACCTTGTGCGGCACGACGTCGGGCGGCGTGCCTTCGGCGGCGATCTCCTCGGCCGTCTTGCCGAACGCCAGCACCTGGGTCTGGGCGAAGAAGTTGCTCATCAGCAGGTCGTGCATGCTGCCCGTGCCCTCGACGGTGGGCAGGTCGTCGAGGGGCTGGCTGAAGCCGATGAAGTCGGCCGGCACCAGCCGGGTGCCCTGATGCAGCAATTGGTAGAAGGCATGCTGGCCGTTGGTTCC
>NZ_LZJG01000144.1:0-1355 GCF_001667785.1 Mycobacterium sp. E3247
TCAAACGGCTGAAAGTTGGCGCCACGCGGCGGCTTTCGGCCACCACCCGGGAGTCGTTGTTGGCGGATCTGCGCCGGATACTCGATCCGGATTACGGCGTGCGTGCGCGAGAGATCGCCCGGCACATGACCAAACCCGCTGAAAGCGTTGTCAAGGCCGCTGACGTGGTGGAGAAGTTTGCCGGCTCGCGGAGTCGCGCCTGATCGGCAAAGCCGACAGCGCGGATGTGTGCCGCACTGTCAGCGTCCTGACTCCGGCGCCGGCGCCGAACTAGTTGCCGCTTCTGGAGACACGGGACCACACTTTCTGGCACACTAGATATCTGATCAGCCGACGATGCCTGGGGGTCGCGTCAAACCGTCAAAGGTCGTCACAGTCCAATGGTCGGGGGGATAGGGCCGATGATATTGGCTTCGTCACACCCGACGGCGCCCGGTGGGAATTGCCGGTTCGCCCGCTCGCGGAACCTCATTCCCCATGCCATGCAACGAAAACAGTCAATCCCAATAGGGAAGGGAGAGACTGAAATTAGGGCCGAAAGACCCTACTCTGAAGTGTTGCCGGGGCAAGGGAAAAGTGATTAAGGTTACAACGCGATGAAATTTGCTGTGGCAAGCTACGGGACGCGCGGTGACATAGAGCCGTGCCTCGCTATCGGGCGGGAACTGACGCGCAGAGGGCACGAAGTCCGCATGGCCGTCCCGCCCAATCTTGTTGAGCTCGCGCAGGAAGCAGGCCTGGCGGCCATCGGCTACGGACCCGACATGCACGACTTCTGGAGCGACGAGTTCATCCGCGACTTCTGGAAGAATTTCGTGCGCGGGCCCATCAAGTTGATGCGCGACGCATGGGAGCCGGTGCTGCGGAACTGGCAGCTGATGAGCTCGTCACTGATGTCGGTCGGTGCCGGCGCCGATTTGATCTTCACCGGACAGCTCTACCAGGACCTCGCGATCAACGTCGCCGACTACTACCGCATTCCGATGGCCACGCTGCATTACATTCCGATGCGGCCCAACGGCGAGCTGATTCCGGCACTGCCCGGGCCGATGGTCCGTACCGGGATGAAAACGGTCGAGTGGTTGTTTTGGCGCTCGACGAAGCAAGTGGAGAACGCACAGCGCCGCGAGCTCGGACTGCCCGCGGCCACGAAACCCTCGCCCCGGCGGATCGCCGAACGCGGCTCGCTCGAGATCCAGGCCTATGACGAAGTCTGCTTTCCCGGGCTGGCCGCCGAATGGGCGAAGAAATGGGGCGACCGACGGCCCTTTGTCGGCGCGCTGACCATGGAGTTGACCACGGACGCCGACGAGGACGTGGCATCGTGGATCGCCGGTGGATCGCCGCCGATCTGC
>NZ_LZJG01000145.1:0-503 GCF_001667785.1 Mycobacterium sp. E3247
CCGCCTCGCAGCGACAAGACCGGGGTGTCGTACCGGGGTGCAATGGTGCAGGGATGAATCTCCAGGGAATCGAGCTGCGTTACGTGTTGACGATGCACCTCGCCCACAATGGGCCGGCCACCATCGGTCAAATGATCGAAGCCCTTAATAAACAGGGCTTTCGGATCCGCGGTAGGGCATCGAAAGTCATCTCAGACGCCTTGCGGTGGGAGATGGGCCGCGGCAGAGTGCGTCGGATGGGCCGCGGTCGGTACGGGCCTAGATCCATGCCGCGGTCCACCGAATACCGTATTCATCAGCGCGTGCTGTCTCTGCGGCAGGCGACGAGGTTGTCGCTATGAGGCGGACAACTCGTCGATTCCTCCGGCCAGGGGCCGGTGTGGCGGATGTGACTCATCCTCCGCGAGCCCGAGCACCAGCGAGCCTAAAGTCGCTGTGAGGCGGGCACATCGCCGCTTCCCCCGGCGAGAAACGCATGTGGCCGCTGTGACTCAGCTCGCGAC
>NZ_LZJG01000146.1:0-800 GCF_001667785.1 Mycobacterium sp. E3247
CGCGTTTCTCGCACTGCTCCTATTCTTCGACCAACAGATGCGGATTTCGTCCGTTTGGCAAGGAGACGAAATGAGGATTCGTTTCATTGTTTCGGCGCTCGGGGCTGTAGTGGTCGCGTTGGCGGTTGGGTGTGGCGGCGGGCAGGGCGGCGGCCACAACGCCACCTCGGTCGCACCCTCGCCGACGCCATCGATTCGCTGATCTTGGCGCCAGACCTGATTAACGAGATTGTCGGTGCGAAACTAAACTGGGCGTCCAAACCTCCGCCCGGCGCGACCTCCCCGCCCGTGGCCGCCTTCGTCGACGAGGGTAACCCGCAGTGCGAGCCGCTGATCGCGCCGGACACGTACTCGGTGGGGGTGGCTTACACCGCGTGGCGGAGCAATCTCTACAAAGAGGACAAGGACACGTACGAGCATGCGGTCCGTCAAGCCGTTGCGACGGTTGTCGATTCCAAAGCAGCGACGGTGTTGCTTGGCGACGCTTTTGCCAAGCGTCTCGATGCGTGCAGCAATGCCGTCATCCACCTGAGCGGCAAATATCGATGGAGATTCCAGAAGACCGACGCGACCGATACGGGAGTGCGGTGGACGGGAACGGAACTGGAGGACGGGCAGATCACCGGCTGGGTCTGCGCCAGCGAGGCGCGGGCAAAGAACAATGTGGTGATCTACGCGCAGGTGTGCCAATGGGGCAACGGCGCTCCGGCCACCGCGACAGTTCTGGACAAGATGTCGGAGAAGATACCGGGATAGACCCGGGAGAATCGGAATACTTTGTGCAGGATCCGGGAGGAGTA
>NZ_LZJG01000147.1:0-1369 GCF_001667785.1 Mycobacterium sp. E3247
TAGGGGATGCCCAGCACGTCGGCCACCTGCTGCTCGCCGTCGCGGAGCAGGTGCAGCGTCGTCCAGCACGAGCCCAGCCCGCGGGAGCGCAGCGCCAGGCAGAAACTCCAGACCGCCGGGAACAGCGAGGCCCAGAACGACACCCCACCCACGGGGCTCTGGTCGTCGCGGCCTTCGATGCAGGGCATCAACAGCACCGGCGCCTCGTGCATGTGCTCGGCGAGGTAGGTCGCGGAGTCGCGCACCTTGCCCATCCGCTCGCCGCGGGTGTCCCCCTCGCCGTATTGCGGCGCCGGCGCGCTCAGGTAGTCGCGGGCGTTGGCCAGGTACACGTCGGCGATCGCCTTCTTCTTCTCGGCGTCCTCGACGAACACCCACTGCCAGCCTTGCGAATTGGAGCCCGTGGGCGCCTGCAGCGCGAGTTCGAGGCATTCCATCAACACCTCGCGTCCGACCGGCTTGTCGAAGTCCAGGCGTTTGCGGACCGAGCGGGTGGTGGTGAGGACTTCGTCGACGGACAAGTTGAGGGTCATGCTTGGAGACTACCGAGGCGGTTGATGGCCGCCCCTACGGCGTCTCAGGCACCGAGCGTGCATCCTCGGTGAAAATTCGGCCAAAATTGCGCAGTCAGTGCACGTTCGACGCGGAAGCGCCGTCGTCTCGTCGCGCTCGGTCGGGTCAGGGCGGGGGCGGCGGGGTTGGCTGGTCGGGCGGAATCGCCCCGCCGCAGCCACCGGGCGGTGGCGGACCCGGGAGGGGTTCGTCGCCACCGACGCAGTCGTAGTAGAACTGGGGGCCGACGATCCAGGTCTTCATCCACTGGTGCCAAAACGACCCGTCGGGGTACTTCTCGCCGTCGCACACGGCCAAATTGCCGTAACCCCATCGACCGCCCGGGCAGTAGCCCTTCGTCATGTCGGGCTGGTGCGGGTCGGGCGGATCGGCGCTGGCAACCGCGATTGGAAGAACAAGCGCCGCAGCACAACCCAGCATCGCAGCGCCAAGGCGACTACGGTTGAATGTCATTTCGACTCCCTAATCTGGATAAGCCGCAGCGATGAGGCGATAGTTTACGGCGCATGCGGATGGGCGATGTCGATTTCTAGCGAAAGTCGCGGGACTTCGACCCGACGGCCAGGGTGATGCGGCCCAGCCGCTCGGCGACGACGGTGACAGCGCCGCTGGCGTTTTGGACCTGGCCGCGCACCAGCATCGCCGGCGCACTGTTGGCCAGCTTGCGGTGCCGCGCCCACACCGCAGGCGTGCAGAGCACGTTGACCATTCCCGTCTCATCCTCGAGGTTGAGAAACGTCACCCCCTGGGCCGTCCCGGGCCGCTGCCGGTGGGTCACCGCGCCGGCGATCAGCAC
>NZ_LZJG01000148.1:0-3831 GCF_001667785.1 Mycobacterium sp. E3247
AAGCCATGTGGCTGAACGGCTCCCACGCCAGGAATTCCTCATTGCCGACCATGCCGCCGCGCATCTCGACGACGCGGGTGGTGCCCACGCCGCGCGGCTCGGGGCTGGTCCAGGTCACCTTGGTGATCACGCTCGCCCAGCGCGGCCAGGACTCCGCGTCGGCGAGCACCTCGAACAGCTGCTCGGGCGTGATGGCCAGGTCGACGCTGTTGCGGAACACGAACGGCGCGCTGTCGATGAAGCTCATGTCCACGCGGTCGCAGGGGAACATGGCTCGAATCTATCCTGGCCCGTCGCTGGCCGCGGCCAGTAACGGCACAACGACGTCGCTGATCGGCGTCGCCAGATCATGGGCGCGGGCCTTGCGGATGATCACCCCGTTGCGGATGTCCCATTCCATCCGACGGCCGTTCTCCCGGTCGGCCAGGATCGACGTCCCCATGTCCTCGGGTGCGCGGCGGAACATCTCCGCCAGCTCGTCGACGATGCCGTCGGGCAGCCGGGCGCCCTCGGCCCGCGCCACCGCCAGGCACTCGGCGACATAGCGGCGCGACAGTGCGGCGACGTCGTCGCGGCGGAACATGCCGGACCGCCGCCCGGACAGCGCCATGAACCCGGCCAGCGCGTTGGTGAGCAACTTGCGCCAGGCCGCGGTGATGAAGTCGGGGTCGCAGTCCACCCGGCATCCCGCGCCGCGCAGCAGATCGGCGATCGCCTCCGCCGAGGGCCCGCTGGGCAGTACCAGCGCGGGCTCGGTGCGCAGCCGGACCCAGCCGCCGGGCTGGGCTTCCGCGGAATACCAGACGATGCCGGGGACCACGGGCGACGACGGGCAGTGCGGCTGTACTCGCTCGACCTGCTCGACGCCGTTCTGCAGCACCGCGACGATCGTGTGCGGCCCGCACAGGCGGGCCAGCCATCCGGCCGCGGCATCGTTCTGGGTGGCCTTGACCGCCAGAACCACCACGTCGACGGGCCCGTTCACCTCGCGGGGATCGGTGTGCACGGGCCCCGGGACGACGATCGGATCCGCGCCGTCGGGCCGCAATTCGATGCGGTCTCGGGGGGTGTGGCCGCACACCAGCACCGAATGCCCGGCCTTGTGCAGCAGTGCGGCGACCGTCGTGCCGACGGCGCCGGGGCCGACTAGTGCGATTCTCATTGGGGGGTTGGTGGCGATAGGACCGAAAGTACCTGCTCTAGACTGGGCACTCGTCCAAAGCCTGCTGAAAGGGAGTGTTTGTGCTGCGCAGCCACGCCGCCGGTTCGCTGAGAAGCAGCGAAGCCGGGCAGCAGGTGACTCTGGCGGGCTGGGTGGCTCGCCGCCGCGACCACGGCGGCGTCATCTTCATCGACCTGCGCGACGCCTCGGGCATCGCCCAGGTGGTGTTCCGCGCCGAGGACGTGCTGGCCCAGGCGCACCGGTTGCGCGCCGAGTTCTGCATCGCGGTCACCGGGGTCGTCGAGATCCGCCCGGAGGGCAACGCCAACCCCGAGATCGCCACGGGTGACATCGAGGTCAACGCCGCGTCGCTGACCGTGCTCGGCGAGAGCGCGCCGCTGCCGTTCCAGCTCGACGAGCCCGCCGGCGAGGAGTTGCGGCTGAAGTACCGCTACCTCGACCTGCGCCGCGACGGGCCGGCCGCCGCAATCCGGCTGCGTTCCAAGGTCAATGCCGCCGCCCGCTCGGTGCTGGCGCGACACGACTTCGTCGAGATCGAGACGCCGACGATCACCCGCTCCACACCCGAGGGGGCGCGCGACTTCCTGGTGCCCTCGCGCCTGCACCCCGGATCGTTCTACGCCCTGCCGCAGAGCCCACAGCTGTTCAAGCAGCTGCTGATGGTGGCCGGGATGGAGCGCTACTACCAGATCGCCCGCTGCTACCGCGACGAGGATTTCCGCGCCGACCGTCAGCCCGAGTTCACCCAGCTCGACATGGAGATGAGCTTCGTCGACGCCGAGGACATCATCGCGATCTCCGAGGAGATCCTGACCGCGCTGTGGGCGCTGATCGGCTACCAGATCCCGACGCCGATCCCGCGGATCAGCTATGCCGACGCGATGCGCCGGTTCGGCTCGGACAAGCCGGACATGCGGTTCGGGCTGGAGCTCGTCGAGTGCGCAGAGTTCTTCTCCGACACCACCTTTCGCGTCTTCCAGGCACCGTACGTCGGTGCGGTGGTCATGCCCGGTGGGGCGTCGCAGCCACGGCGCACGCTGGACGGCTGGCAGGAGTGGGCCAAACAGCGCGGGCACCGCGGCCTGGCCTACGTGCTGGTGGCCGACGACGGCACGCTCGGCGGGCCGGTGGCCAAGAACCTGTCCGACGCCGAGCGCGACGGGCTGGCCGCGCACGTCGGGGCCAAGCCGGGGGACTGCATCTTCTTCTCGGCCGGCCCGCCCAAGTCGTCGCGGGCCCTGCTCGGTGCGGCCCGCAACGAGATCGCGGACCGGCTGGGCCTCGTCGACCCCGACGCATGGGCGTTCGTGTGGGTGGTGGACCCACCGCTGTTCGAGCCGGCCGAGGAGGCGACCGCCGCCGGCGACGTGGCCGTCGGCGCGGGGGCGTGGACGGCGGTGCATCACGCGTTCACCTCGCCCAAGCCCGAGTTCGAGGACGTCATCGACACCGACCCCGGCGGCGTGCTCGCCGACGCCTACGACATCGTCTGCAACGGCAACGAGATCGGGGGCGGCTCGATCCGTATCCACCGCCGTGACATCCAGGAGCGGGTGTTCGCGGTGATGGGCCTGGACCGCGCCGAGGCCGAGGACAAGTTCGGATTCCTGTTGGAGGCGTTCACCTTTGGCGCACCGCCGCACGGCGGGATCGCCTTCGGCTGGGACCGGATCAACGCGCTGCTGTCCCGGGTGGACTCCATCCGCGAGGTGATCGCGTTCCCCAAGACCGGCGGCGGCGTCGACCCGCTCACCGAGGCGCCCGCGCCCATCACCGCCCAGCAACGCAAGGAATCCGGAATAGACGTCAAGCCGGACAAGGTTGACCGGGCATGACCGAAATGCCTGACACCGCGACGATCAACAACTTCAACAGCGCCATCATCGACGAGTTCCGGACCAACAGCGGCAAGGTGGGCGGCCAGTTCGAGAATGCCCATCTGCTGTTGCTCACCACGACGGGCGCCAAGTCCGGACAGCCCAGGATCTCCCCGCTGGCCTACTTCCGCATCGACGGCAAGCTCATCATCATCGGCTCCTTCGCCGGCTCGCCCGTCAGCCCGGCGTGGGTGCACAACCTGCGGGCCAACCCGCAGGCCCGGGTCGAGATCGGCGCCCCGCAGGGAGTGCAGGAGTTCGCCGTCACGGCGCGCGAGTTGCCGTCCGACGAGCGCGAGGAAGTCCTGCCGAAGATCGTCGCCGCGGCGCCGGTGTTCGCCGAATACCAGTCCAAGACCAGCCGCGTCATTCCGTTGTTCGAGTTAAACCGGACCTAGCCGGTGGGCACGTCGCGGCAGGCGGGGCTATCGCTGGTTCTCGCCGCCGCGCGTGCCGGCGGCAAACGCCTGCGGCTGGTGTGGTTCAACCTGGTACAGACCGCCGTCGCCGCAGGCCTGTCGTGGTATCTCGCGCACGACGTCCTACAGCATCCGCAGCCGTTCTTCGCACCGATCGCGGCCGCGGTGTCGTTGTCGACGAGCAACGTGCTGCGCGCGCAACGCGCCGTCCAGATGATGGTCGGGGTGACTTTCGGGATTGGGCTGGGCTCGGTGGTGCAGGCCCTGCTCGGCCCCGGCGCGGTCCCCATCGCGATCGCCGCATTGATCGCGCTGGGCGCCGCGGTGTTCATCGGGGGCGGCTTCATCGGGC
>NZ_LZJG01000149.1:0-595 GCF_001667785.1 Mycobacterium sp. E3247
TCCGCGGGCTTCGTCATCCGGGCGGCCAGCTCGCGGGCGCGGGAGACGTAGTCGGGGGAGAGGATCTGGCGCAGGTCGGCCACCAGCGACTCGCGCGTGGTTTGGGAAAACGGGCGGGCGACACCGACTTTCAGCCGTTTGAGCTGGGCTCCCCAGACGGTTTGATTGACATCCATCGACAAGACCAGCGTCGGGACCCCCGCCCGCAGGCTCGCCGCCGTGGTGCCCGAGCCGCCGTGGTGTACGACCGCGCGGCAGGCGGGAAAGACGGCCGCATAATTCACCGCGCCCACCACCTTGACGTGCTCGGGAAGTGGCACGTCGCTGAAATCGCTCCAACCGGCGCAAATCAGCGCGCGTTCGCCCAATTCCGCGCAGGCCGCACCGATCATTTCGACCGTGTCGATCGGGGATTCCACCGGCATGCTGCCGAATCCAAAGCAAATCGGCGGCGTTCCCGCGGCTATCCACGACGCCACGTCGTCGTCGGCGCTGGTGGTCAATTCCATCGTCAGGGGGCCGACAAATGGCCGGAGGCCATCCCATTTCGCCCATTCGGCCGCCAGGCCGGGAAAGCAGACTTCGTCATAAGCCT
>NZ_LZJG01000150.1:0-17754 GCF_001667785.1 Mycobacterium sp. E3247
CCAGCCCGCTGCCCATGAAGCCCATTCCGCCCACCGCGACGACGACGGGCCCGCAGCAGACCAAAGACCGGTCGCGGCAACGCGAACACGCCGAGAGGAGCGGGTGATGCGGCGCCTGCTCGGGCTGTTGGTCCTCGCGGTGGTGCTGGCCGGGTGCGCGGGGGTGCCCAGCTCGTCGGCTCCCCAGGCCATCGGCACCGTCGAACGGCCGGCGCCGTCGAACCTGCCCAAGCCGACGCCGGGCATGGATCCCGACGTGTTGCTGCGCGAATTCCTCAAGGCCACAGCCGATCCCGCGAACCGGCATCTGGCGGCCCGGCAGTTCCTCACCCAGTCTGCGTCCAACGCCTGGGACGACGCCGGCAGCGCCCTGCTGATCGACCACGTGGTATTCGTGGAAACCCGTGCCGCCGAACGCGTTTCGGCGAACATGCGGGCGGACATCCTGGGGTCGCTGTCGGACATGGGGGTGTTCGAGACCGCGGAGGGGGTGCTGCCCGACCCGGGCCCGATCGAGTTGGTCAAGACCTCGGGCGGGTGGCGGATCGACCGGCTGCCCAACGGGGTCTTCCTGGACTGGCAGCAGTTTCAGTCGACCTACAAGCGCAACACGCTGTACTTCGCCGACCCCACCGGCAAGACGGTGGTTCCCGATCCGCGCTATGTCGCGGTCGCCGATCACGACCAGCTCGCCACCGAGTTGGTCTCCAAGCTGATCGGCGGCCCGCGGCCGGAGATGGCGCACACCGTCCGCAACCTGCTCGCCCCGCCGCTGCGGTTGCGCGGGCCGGTGACCCGCGCCGACGGCGGCAAGAACGGGATCGGGCGCGGCTACGGCGGCGCGCGCATCGACCTGGAGAAGTTGTCCACCACCGATCCGCACAGCAGGCAATTGCTTGCCGCGCAGATCATCTGGACGCTGGCCCGGGCCGACATCCGGGGCCCGTATGTGATCAACGCCGACGGCGCGCCGCTGGACGACAGGTTCGCCGAGGGCTGGACGACCTCCGACGTGGCGGCCACCGACCCCGGCGTGGCCGACGGCGCGGGCGCCGGGTTGCATGCCCTGGTGAACGGCTCGCTGGTGTCACTGGACGGGCAGCGCTTCACCAACGTTCCCGGGGCCTTCGGGCGGATGGGCGACCAGACCGGCGCCGCGCTGTCCCGCAGCGGACGGCAGGTGGCGTCCGTCGTCACGCTGCACCGGGGCGCGCCCGACGAAGCGGCGTCGCTGTGGATCGGCGACCTCGGCGGCGAGGCGGTACAGTCCGCCGACGGGCACAGCCTGACGCGGCCCAGCTGGTCGCTGGACGACGCGGTCTGGACGGTGGTGGACGGCAACAACGTGCTGCGCGCGATCCAGGAGCCGGCCTCGGGGCAACCCGCCCGCATCCCGGTCGATTCCGTCGCCGTGGCCAGCCGCTTCCCGGGTCCGATCACCGACCTGCAGCTGTCCCGCGACAGCACGCGCGCCGCGATGGTGATCGGCGGCCAGGTGGTGCTGGCCAGCGTCGAGCAGACCCAGGCCGGACAGTTCGCCCTGACCTACCCGCGCCGGCTCGGCTTCGGGCTGGGCAACTCGGTCGTCTCGCTGTCCTGGCGCACCGGCGACGACATCGTGGTGACCCGCACCGACGCCAGCCATCCGGTGTCCTACGTCAACCTCGACGGGGTGAACTCCGACGCGCCGGCCCGCGGGCTGCAGATGCCGGTGCTGACCGTCGCGGCCAATCCGTCGACGATCTACGTCGGGGCCCCGCAAGGGGTGCTGCAGTACTCGGCGTCGGCGGCCGAAAGCCAGCAGGGCTGGTCGGAGGTGCCCGGGCTGACGGTGTTCGGGGCGGCGCCGGTGCTGCCGGGCTAGTGGCGATCGCAAGCGCGGCGGAGCCGGGCGCGGCGGGTCGCCACCATCGGGCTAGTGGCGATCGCAAGCGCGGTGGAGCCGGGCGCGGCGGGTCGCCACCATCAGGCTAGTGGCGATCGCAGGCGCGGCGGAGCCGGGCGCGGCGGGTCGCCACCATCGGGCTGACCGCCGCGGCCGGGGTTGTCACCCCCGCCCGCGACACTGGCGGTCATGCTCGACCTCATCCTGCCGCTGCAGTGCGGCGGTTGCGGGGCCCCGTCGACCCCCTGGTGTGACGCCTGCGCCAGGGAGCTGTCGGTGGCCGCCGACCAGCCGCACGTGGTGAGCCCGCGGGTGGACCCGCAGGTGCCGGTGTTCGCGCTCGGCCGCTACGCCGGCGCGCGCCGGCGGGCGATCCTGGGGCTCAAGGAGCACGGCCGCGGCGACCTCGTGGGACCGTTGGCGGCCGCGCTGGCGACCGGCGTGCACCGGCTGCTGTCGTGGGGAATCGTCGAGACCCCGCTGACCGTCGTGCCGGCTCCGACGCGTCGTTCGGCGGCGCGCCGGCGCGGCGGCGACCCGGTCACCCGGCTGGCGCGCACCGCCGTGTCCGGCCACCCGGCCATCGCCGTCGTCCCGGCGCTGCGGATGCGGGCGCTGGTTCGCGACTCGGTGGGTCTGGGCATCACCGCCCGCGAGCGCAACGTCGCGGGCCGGGTGCTGCTGGGGGGACGGCGACCGGTCACCGAGGTGTTGATCGTCGACGACATCGTCACCACCGGGGCGACGGCGCGCGAGTCGGTGCGGGTCTTGGGCGCCGCCGGCGTGCGGGTCGCCGCCGTGCTCACGGTCGCTGTCGCGTGAGGCTGTGCGGTCGCCAAGAGTATGTGAAGAACTCGCAACAGCTCCGCGAAATCAGTGGCATGGCGAGGCGAACAAGAGCTAACGTCGAGAACAACATCAATCGACTCACTGGTCTGACTCACTGGTCGCGACATTCCCAGGTTGAGACCCCACTCGCGGGAAGGGGTGAGTATTCGACACCTTGCATCGGCGAGCAGCCTGCGGCGGTGACTTGTTGAAAGGACCGCTCTCCCACCTCGTCGGCGCGTCGTAGTAAGCCGGGCACGCAGGGCGCGTGCGACGTGAGAGAGAAACGAGTTGTCACGTATGTCAAGGCTATCCGTGGATTCCGGTCAGATTCTCGACCAACCGCCGACGCACACCGACGGCCAAGCCCAATCGACGACCGATGCCGAAGTCGTCATCAAGGGTCGCAATGTAGAAATCCCTGACCACTACCGCGTCTACGTCTCCCAGAAACTCTCCCGCCTCGAGCGGTTCGATCGCTCCATCTACCTCTTCGATGTCGAGCTCAAACACGCGCCCAACCGGCGCCAGCGCAAATCGTGTCAACGCGTGGAGATCACCGCCCGCGGCCGTGGGCCGGTAAGCCGGGCCGAGGCCTGTGCCGACAGTTTCTACGCGGCGTTCGAGTCCGCGGTCGACAAGCTGGAGAACCGGCTGCGCCGCGCCAAGGACCGCCGCAAGGTCCACTACGGCGACAAGACGCCGGTCTCGCTGGCCGCCGCCACCGCGGTGGTGCCGGCGCCGCCGCGCGAACCCGGGCCGGAGCCGCCCGTCGACCATGATGGCGCCGAGACCGACCACGAGCCCGGGCGCATCGTGCGGACCAAGGAGCACCCGGCCACGCCGATGACGGTCGACGACGCGCTCTACGAGATGGAGCTCGTCGGGCACGACTTCTTCCTCTTCCACGACAAGCAGACCGAACGGCCATGCGTGGTCTACCGCCGCCACGGCTACGACTACGGGCTGATCAGGCTCGCCTGAGCAGGCGATCCTGAGGTTGGGCGGCCCTCGCGGGGTTGTCACCTACCATGGGAGTCGCCTTATAGAGACTCCTACCAACAGGGGACAACACCGTGCTGTCGAAGTTGCTGCGCCTCGGCGAAGGTCGCATGCTCAAGCGTCTCAAGCGGGTGTCTGACTACGTCAACACCTTGTCCGACGAGGTCGAAAAGCTCACCGACGCGGAGCTGCGCGCCAAGACCGACGAGTTCAAGAAGCGGCACGCCGACGGCGAGAGCCTCGACGACCTGCTCCCCGAGGCGTTCGCGGTGGCCCGCGAGGCGGCCTGGCGGGTGCTCGACCAGCGCCCCTTCGACGTCCAGGTGATGGGCGCGGCGGCGCTGCACTTCGGCAACGTCGCCGAGATGAAGACCGGTGAGGGCAAGACCCTGACCTCGGTGTTGCCCGCCTACCTCAACGGCATCGGCGGCAAGGGCGTGCACGTCGTCACGGTCAACGACTACCTGGCCAAACGCGACAGCGAGTGGATGGGCCGCGTGCACCGCTTCCTCGGCCTGGACGTGGGCGTGATCCTGGCCCAGATGACGCCCGACGAGCGGCGGGTGGCCTACAACGCCGACATCACCTACGGCACCAACAACGAGTTCGGCTTCGACTACCTGCGCGACAACATGGCGCATTCGCTGGACGACCTAGTCCAGCGCGGGCACAACTTCGCGATCGTCGACGAGGTCGACTCCATCCTGATCGACGAGGCCCGCACCCCGCTGATCATCTCCGGGCCCGCCGACGGCGCCTCGAACTGGTACCTCGAGTTCGCCCGGCTGGCGCCGCTGATGGAGAAGGACGTCCACTACGAGGTCGACCTGCGCAAGCGCACCGTCGGCGTGCACGAACTCGGCGTCGAATTCGTCGAAGACCAGCTCGGCATCGACAACCTCTACGAGGCCGCCAACTCGCCGCTGGTCAGCTACCTCAACAACGCGCTGAAGGCCAAAGAGCTGTTCAACCGCGACAAGGACTACATCGTCCGCGACGGCGAGGTCCTCATCGTCGACGAGTTCACCGGCCGCGTGCTCTACGGCCGCCGCTACAACGAGGGCATGCACCAGGCCATCGAGGCCAAGGAACACGTCGAGATCAAGGCCGAGAACCAGACGCTGGCCACCATCACGCTGCAGAACTACTTCCGGCTCTACGACAAGCTCGCCGGCATGACCGGTACCGCCCAGACCGAGGCCGCCGAGCTGCACGAGATCTACAAGCTGGGCGTGGTGCCGATCCCGACCAACAAGCCGATGGTCCGCACCGACTGCTCCGACCTCATCTACAAGACCGAGGAGGCCAAGTACATCGCGGTCGTCGACGACGTCGCCGAGCGCTACGAGAAGGGCCAGCCGGTCCTGATCGGTACCACCAGCGTGGAGCGCTCGGAGTACCTGTCGCGGCAGTTCCAGAAGCGCCGCATCCCGCACAACGTGCTCAACGCCAAGTACCACGAGCAGGAGGCGGGCATCGTCGCGGTGGCCGGCCGCCGGGGCGGCGTCACGGTGGCCACCAACATGGCCGGCCGCGGTACCGACATCGTGCTGGGCGGCAACGTCGATTTCCTCACCGACCTGCGGCTGCGCGAGCGCGGCCTCGACCCGGTGGAGACGCCCGACGAGTACGAGGCGGCCTGGCACGAGGAGCTGCCCAAGGTCAAGGAGGAGGCCGGCAAGGAGGCCGCCGAGGTGATCGAGGCCGGCGGCCTGTACGTGCTGGGCACCGAGCGGCACGAGTCGCGTCGCATCGACAACCAGCTGCGCGGCCGCTCCGGCCGGCAGGGTGACCCGGGCGAGTCCCGTTTCTACCTGTCGCTGGGCGACGAGCTCATGCGCCGGTTCAACGGCGCCGCGCTGGAGGCGATGCTCAACCGGCTGAACCTGCCCGACGACGTGCCGATCGAGGCCAAGATGGTCACCCGCGCGATCAAGAGCGCCCAGACCCAGGTCGAGCAGCAGAACTTCGAGGTCAGAAAGAACGTCCTCAAGTACGACGAGGTGATGAACCAGCAGCGCAAGGTGATCTACGCCGAGCGCCGCCGCATCCTGGAGGGCGAGAACCTCAAGGAGCAGGCGCTGGACATGGTCCGCGACGTGGTCACCGCCTACGTCAACGGTGCGACCGCCGACGGCTATGCCGAGGACTGGGACCTTGAGGCGTTGTGGACCGCGCTCAAGACGCTGTACCCGGTCGGCATCGACCACGAGGCCCTGATGCGCCTGGACGGTGACTCCGAGCGCGACGACCTCACCCGCGAGGAGCTGCTCGACGAGCTGCTCAAGGACGCCGAACGCGCTTATGCGGCAAGGGAAGCCGAGCTCGAGGAGATCGCGGGCGAGGGCGCGATGCGGCAGCTGGAGCGCAACGTGCTGCTCAACGTCATCGACCGCAAGTGGCGCGAACACCTCTACGAGATGGACTACCTCAAGGAGGGCATCGGGCTGCGCGCCATGGCGCAGCGCGATCCGCTGGTGGAGTACCAGCGCGAGGGCTACGACATGTTCATGGCGATGCTCGACGGCATGAAGGAGGAGTCGGTCGGGTTCCTGTTCAACGTCACCGTCGAGGCGGTGCCGTCGCCGCAGGTCGCGCCGATGGAAGCGCCGGAGGGGCTCAAGGACCTCGGAACCGCGGCAGACCAGGGCGACATCGCCCCCTCGGTGCGCGAAGAGCCTCCAGCCCAGTTGCGCGCCAAGGGAATCGACGACCAGCAACCGGCCCTGACCTATTCCGGCCCGTCCGAGGACGGCTCGGCGCAGGTGCAGCGCAACGGCGGCGACGGCCAGAAGACGCCGGCGGGCGTCGCGGGTGGAGGCTCCCGGCGTGAGCGCCGTGCGGCCGCAAGGCAGCAGGGTCGCGGGGCCAAGCCGCCCAAGTCGGTCAAGCGCCGCTAAGGCTTCGCTTCTGAACGCCGAGCGTGAAGTTGGTTTCACACTCGGCGCCGAGCGTGAAACCAACTTCACACCCCGACTGGTCAAAAATGCCTAGGGTCCCCTTGCGCCAAGATGAGGCAATCGACCTATAGGCGGGCGCGGGCGCGCGGCGGACACTTAGCCCATGAGGCGATATCTGACGCTTGGCTACGGCGCCGCGGCGTACCTGCTCTTTCTCGCGGCCTTCCTGTATCTCATCGGTTTCGTGGGAAACCTGGCGGTGCCACGAAGCGTCGACAGCGGACTCCCCGCATCCATCGCCGAGGCGGTGCTGGTCAACACGGCGCTGATCGCCGCGTTCGGGGTCCAGCACAGCGTGATGGCCCGGCCCGCGTTCAAGCGCTGGTGGGTCCGCGTCGTGCCGTCGCCGATCGAGCGCAGCACCTACGTGCTGCTGTCCAGCGCGGTGTTGGCCCTGTTGTACTGGCAATGGCGAACGATGCCGACCGTCTTCTGGGACGTGCGGGTGCCCGCCCTTCGCGCGGTGCTGTGGGCGCTGTTCTGGCTCGGCTGGGCGATAGCGCTGCTGGCGACGTTCCTGATCAACCATTTCGACCTGTTCGGGCTCCGGCAGGTGTATTTGGCGTCGCGCCAAAAGCCCTACACCAGCGTCGAATTCCGCGTCCGCCTGCTCTACCGCGTGGTGCGCCACCCCCTGATGCTCGGGATGGTCATCGCGTTCTGGGCCGCGCCCGTCATGACGGCCGGGCATCTGCTGTTCTCGATCGGCATGACGTGCTACATCCTGATCGCCACGCAGCTGGAGGAGCGTGACCTGGTCGCATCGCTGGGCCCCCAATACCGCGATTACCGGCGCGAGGTGTCGATGCTGCTGCCGATACCGCGCCGCCAGCCCGCGGGGGTGGCCCGGCAGGGCTGACTCTTCAGGAGTTCTCTAGGAGCCCCGCGATCCGGAGACCGCGCCACCGGCCGACCTGTCAGGATTGACGGTATGGATGTCAAGGAGGTGCTGCTGCCGGGGGTCGGCCTTCGCTACGAGTTCACCGATCACAAGGGCGACCGCATCGGCATCATCGCGCGGCGAAGCGGCGACTTCGAGGTCGTCGTGTATGCCCGCGACGATCCGGACGAGGCGCGGCCGCTCCTGCAACTCAGTGACGAGGAGGCCGAGGCGGTGGCCCAGATCCTGGGGGCGCCCCGGATCGCCGAGCGGTTCACCGAGCTGGCCCGCGAAATACCCGGACTCGAGACCGGTCAGGTCCACATCCTGGCCAGCAGCCCGTTCGTCGGGCACCCCTTGGGCGACACCCACGCCCGCACTCGAACCGGCGCCTCCATTGTCGCGATCGTGCGCAACGAGGAAGTGCTCGCCTCGCCCGGGCCGGCCGAAATGCTTTACGCCCGAGACGTTTTGATCGTGATCGGCACTCAGGACGGAATCGCCGGCGTCGAGCAGATAATCGACAAGGGCTGAGCCGGTGCAGGTTTCGTGGGCGCTGTTGCTACAACTCGGCGCCCTCCTGGCCACGCTGGCCGTGTTGGGCGCCGTCGCACGCCGATTCGCGTTGTCCCCGATCCCGGTGTACCTGCTCGCCGGCCTGTCGCTGGGCAAGGGCGGGATCCTGCCGCTGGAGGCCGGCGGCCAGTTCATTACGACGAGCGCGCCCATCGGCGTCGTGCTGCTGCTGCTGACCCTGGGCCTGGAGTTCTCGGCGGCCGAATTCGCCGCCAGCCTGCGCCACCACCTGCCGTCCGCGGGCGTCGACGTCGTCCTCAACGCGGCGCCCGGCGCGGTCGCCGGCTGGCTGCTGGGGCTGGACGGCGTGGCGATCCTGTGTCTGGCCGGGGTCACCTACATCTCCTCCTCGGGCGTCATCGCCCGCCTGCTGGAGGACCTGCACCGGCTCGGTAACCGGGAGACGCCGGCCGTGCTTTCCGTGCTGGTCCTCGAAGACTTCGCGATGGCGGCCTACCTGCCGCTGTTCGCCGTGCTGGCCGCCGGCGGCGGCTGGCTGCACGCCGTCGTCGGCATGGTGGCGGCGGTGGCCGCACTGCTGGCCGCCTTCGCCGCGTCCTATCGCTGGGGCCATCACGTCGGCCGGCTGGTCGAACACCCCGACTCCGAACAGCTGCTGCTCCGGGTGCTGGGCATCACCCTGATCGTGGCGGCCATCGCCGAATCCCTGCACGCGTCGGCCGCGGTGGGCGCCTTCCTGGTGGGCCTGACGCTGACCGGGGAGACCGCCGATCGGGCGCGTCGCGTGCTCGGCCCGCTGCGGGATCTGTTCGCCGCCATCTTCTTCCTGGCGATCGGCTTTTCGGTCGACCCGCACGCGCTGGTCCCGATGCTGCCCGCGGCGCTGATCCTGGCCGCGGTGACGGCGGCCACCAAGGTCGCCACCGGGGTGTTCGCCGCCCGGCGCGACGGGGTGGCGCGGCGCGGGCAGCTGCGCGCGGGCACCGCGCTCATTGCCAGGGGCGAGTTCTCGCTGATCATCATCGGCTTGGCGGGCACGTCGATCCCGGCGGTCTCCGCGCTGGCGACGTCGTACGTCTTCGTCATGGCGATCGCGGGGCCGGTGCTCACCCGCTACACGGGCGGTCCGCTGGCGCCCAGCGCCGGTCCGGTGCGCTGACCCGTCGGGTCAACCGATGTGCAGGGCCACCACCAGCCACCGGCCGCCGCCACCGGGCGCCCGCTCGACGCGGCAGGCGATCGCGTGGATCCGGTCGCCGCGGCTGTAGGAGCCGGAGACCTCGGCCGCGGCCTGAGGGTCCCCATGACCGGCCGGCTGCAGACGCATCCGCCGCAGCACCGCGGCGCCCTCGTGGCCGGCGGTCGTGTGGCCCAGCGCGACCACGGAATCCACCAGGCTGGGTGTCAGCAACGGGCGCAGCTGGGCGGCCGGGCGGCGCCGGTCGATGACTTCGAGCACCCGCCGCAACGCGGCGTCGGCAAAGGCCGCGGCCTGCCGCATCTGCGGCGACGCGGCGGCGCGGGGCTCCGTCGCCGGCCTTCCCGGCGGGTGGGGCCGGCGCGGCGCGTGGGAGCTGCGCCGTAGCGACGGCGCGCGGGACGACCGCCGGCAGGCCGCGGCATTCGGCGGTACCTCCTGTGCCGGAGGCTCGTAGTCGACGACGGGCAGGACGGCGAAGGCGTAGGGCTGACCCACGACAGGACCGGTGTTCAACGCGCACTCTCCAACTCATCGGCCGGGACCGGAAGCCCGCTGGAGAGTGGCAGGCAGTGGTCATCATGGCACAACTCGGGCGCGCGCGTACCCGCGCTCGGCCCGGCCCCGCCCAGCCGATTACCGTGGGCGGGAAATCTCGTGTAGCGACGCCGGCGATGATTCGACGAGGAGGACGGCTCGCATGGTGACCCGGTTGTCCCCGGCGGACGCGGCGTTTTTCCGGCTGGAGAACACGGCCACCCCGATGTACGTCGGATCGCTGTCGATCCTGCGCCGCCCGCGCGCGGGATTGAGCTACGAGACGCTGCTGTCCACGGTCGAACGGCGGTTGCCGCAGATCCCGCGCTACCGGCAGAAGGTCCGTGAGGTGCGGGTGGGCTCGGCCCGGCCCGTGTGGATCGACGACGCCGACTTCGACATCACCTACCACGTGCGGCGCTCCGCGCTGCCCTCCCCGGGCAGCGACGAACAGCTGCAGGAGCTGGTCGCCCGCCTGGCCGCCCGGCCGCTGGACAAGTCGCGGCCGCTGTGGGAGATGTATCTGGTCGAGGGCCTGTCCAAGAACCGGGTCGCCCTCTACACCAAGTCGCATCAAGCCTTGATCAACGGCATGGCGGCGCTGGAGATCAACCACGTCATCGCCGATCGCACCAAACGCCCCCCGGCCCTGCCCGAGGACATCTGGGTCCCGGAACGCGACCCGGGCAACGCTCGGCTGATCTTCGGGGCCGTCGGCGACTGGTTCGTGGGGCCGACCACCCAGCTGCAGGCCGTCGGGTCGACCATCGGCGGGTTGGTGACCAACCCTGGTGAACTGCTGGCCGCGGGTCGCCGGGTCGTCGATTTCGCGCGGACCGTGGCGCGCGGCACCGCGCCGAGCAGCCCGCTGAACGCCAACGTGTCGCGCCACCGGCGGTTCACGGTCGCGAGCTGCAACCTGGAGGACTACCGCACCGTGCGCGCGCGCTACGACTGCGACGTCAACGATGTGGTGCTCGCGGTGATCGCCGGCGCCCTGGGCAACTGGCTGATGTCACGGGGGGTGGCGGTGTCGGCGACCGCCACCGTGCGCGCGATGGCGCCCCTGTCCATCTACGCCGAAGGCCAGCTCGATGCGAGCGGACCCGGCCAGGCCATCGGCCAGGTGATGCCGTTCCTGGTGGACCTGCCGGTGGGGGAGCCCAACCCGGTGGTGCGGCTGTCGCAGATCGCGCACGCCACCGAGTCGAACCCGACGGCCGCGCGCCTGGTGGACGCCAGGACCATCGTCACCCTGTCGGGATTCGCGCCGCCCACGCTGCACGCCATGGGCATCCGGGTCGCCACCAGTTTCCCGAGCTTCTCCAGGCGGACGTTCAACCTGCTGATCACCAATGCGCCCGGGGCCCAGTCGCAGATGTACATCGCGGGCACCAAGCTGCTGGAGACCTACGCCGTCCCGCCCCTGCTGCACAACCAGGCGCTGGCCATCAGCGTGACGTCCTACAACGGCATGCTGTATTTCGGCATCAACGCCGACCGCGAGGCGATGAGCGACGTCGAGCTGCTGCCCGGCCTGCTGAGCCAGTCGCTCGAGGAATTGCTGGAGGCTTCCCGGTAATTGGTCACAGTGAAAAGCGATGGCCGGTTCTATCATTCGTTGATGTGAGCACCGCGACGAAGAGCGCCAAGGCGAAGGCGGCGAAATCAACTGCGCCGAACGCGCCCAGGATTTCCGACGAGGTATACCAAGCCGAATTATTCCGGTTGCAAACCGAATTCGTGAGGATGCAAGAGTGGGTGCGCCATACCGGCCAGCGCCTGGTAGTCGTTTTCGAAGGCCGCGACGGGGCGGGCAAGGGCGGCACCATCAAACGAATCACCGAATACCTCAATCCGCGCGTCGCCCGCATCGCGGCGCTGCCCTCGCCGACGGACCGGGAACGCGGCCAGTGGTATTACCAGCGCTACATCGCCCACCTTCCCGCCAAAGGGGAGATCGTGTTGTTCGATCGGTCGTGGTACAACCGCGCCGGCGTGGAGAAGGTCATGGGATTCTGCACGCCCCAAGAGCATGCGCTGTTTTTGCGGCAGACCCCGATCTTCGAGCAGATGCTCATCGACGACGGGATTCTGCTGCGCAAATACTGGTTTTCGGTTTCGGAGGGCGAGCAGCTCCGGCGGTTCAAGGCCCGGCTGAACGACCCTGTGCGGCAATGGAAACTGAGCCCGATGGACACCGAATCGCTGTACAAGCGGGAGGATTATTCACGCGCCAAGGATGAGATGATGGTGCACACCGATACCCCGGTCAGCCCTTGGTATGTGGTGGAATCGGACATCAAAAAGCACGCGCGCCTGAATATGATGGCGCACCTGCTGTCTACGATCCCGTATCACGACGTCGAGCGGCCGCGCGTCAAACTGCCAAAGACGCCGGTGGTGAGCGGCAACTACCGGCGCCCGCCGCGCGAGCTGTCCAAATACGTCGACGACTACGCGGCCACACTGATTGGGGATTCGTGACGATCGCGAGAGCGGCGGGGCCGGTCGAAGCGGGTCGGCAGGTGTCACTATGACGCTCGTCTACATTCCGGCCACGCTGGCGATGTTGCAGCGGCTCGTCGCCGACGGCTCGGTACGGCCCGTCAACGGCACCGCATTCGCGCTGACACCGGCCCTGCGTGAGGCGTACGCCGAGGGCGACGACGACGAGCTCGCCGAGGTCGCGCTGCGTGAGGCGGCGCTGGCTTCGCTGCGCCTGTTGGCCGATGACGCGGGCGCCAGCGGGTCCCTGCCGCCGCGGCGCGCGGTGCTGGCCGCCGAGGTCGGCGACGTCAGCTACCGGCCGGACCTCGACGACGCGGTGGTGCGGCTCGGCGGGCCGGTCGCGCTTGCAGACGTGATCGCCGCGTACGTCGACAACGCGGGCGCCGAGCCGGCGGTGACGAAGGCGATCGAGGCGATCGACGCCGCCGACCTGGGTGACGAGGATGCCGAGTTGATCGTCGGCGACGCGCAGGACCACGACTTGGCGTGGTACGCCAACCAGGAGCTGCCGTTCCTGCTCGAGCTGCTGTAGGGCCGCGCATGCGGACCCGGCGGCGTCGCGTCTCTAGGCCTAACATGCAGCCATGAACCAGGGGTCAATGCCGCGACATGCCCGGCGTCCCAACTCGTGCGACGCCGCATCGCCTCGATGACGCAGCCACCAGCGCGACAGGTCGGCCTGTCCATCGACCGCGTCGAGGGTCGTGCCAAGGTCACCGGGCGTGCCCGCTACACCGCCGATACGGTCGTCGATTCCGTCGCGCACGCGGCCCTCGTGCAGTCGCAGATCCCGCGGGGGGCGGTCACCGTCGAGTCACTGCTCGCCGGCGCCGACCGCGCCGCGGCGGCACCGGGTGTCCTGTACGTGCTGACGCCACTGAATTGCCCTCCACTGCACACGCTTCCACGGGACCTCACGTTCGACGTGCCCATCGAGCGGCGGCCCCCGCTGTCGGACCTGACGGTTCACCACGTCGGGCAGCACATGGCGCTCGTGGTTGCGGACTCGCCGGAGCGCGCGACGTATGCGGCGTCACTTTTCGATCTGCACTACGAGCACCGCCCGGCGACGCTGAGCGCCGCCGAGACGCTGACCCGGCCGCAGCCACCCGACGAACAGGACGGCCGGATTCGGTACGGGAGTTACCTGCCCGACCACTTCGTGAAGCTGGAGGAGGAGAAGCTGCAGGACCGCCGCGGTGCACCTGATGAGCCGCCCCTGCCGCACCGGATCGACTCCCACTACGCGACACCGCGTAACGCGCACTATCCCATCGAATTGTCCTCGACCATCGCCGCCTGGGAGGGTGACCGGCTCACCGTCCACGACACCACCCGCTGGATCACCGGGGAGCGGTCCGTGCTCGCCGGGTACCTGGGCATACCCGAGGCGAATGTCCGGGTGATCGCACCGCTGGTCGGTGGGGCGTTCGGGTCGAAGAGCTTTCTGTGGATGCACGTGGTGCTGGTCGCCGTCGCGGCCCGCGCGGTCGGTAGGCCGGTCAAGCTCGTCCTGAGCCGCAACCAGATGTTCTCCTCGACCGGGCACCGGCCGCGCACCGAGCAGCGGGTGACGCTCGTTGCCGCGGACAGCGGACTGCTGGGCAGCACCGAACATCACACCGTCACCGAGACATCCACCGTGGCCCACTTCTGCGAGCCGACGGGGCTGTCGAGCAGGTTCTTGTATCACTCGCCCCGGCTGGTCGTCTCGCACCGGGTCGCGCGCATCAACGCGCCCACGCCGTGCTTCATGCGCGGGCCGGGGGAGGCGCCCGGCTTGTTCGCCCTGGAGTCGGCCATGGACGAACTGGCCTACGAGCTGGGGGTGGACCCGCTGTCGCTCCGCATCCGCAACCACGTGGACTTCGACCAGCCCAGCGGGAAGCGCTGGTCCGGTGAGCACCTACGGGACTGCTATACCCTGGGCGCCGAGCGATTCGGTTGGGACAAAAGGCCATTGGCGCCCCGCTCGTTGTCGGATCGGGGAATGCAGATCGGCTGGGGAATGGCCACCGCGACCTACCCTGGTCGGCGGATGCCGGCCTCCTGCAGCGTGGCCACCACAGCGGACGGGCTGGTGCGCTTCGCCTCGGCGACCCACGAGCTCGGGACCGGGGTGCGCACGGCGATGAGCCAGGTTGCCGCCGACGCGTGCGGACTGCCGTTGTCGCAGTTGAGGTTTGCCTCCGGAGACTCGGATTATCCCAATGCGCCGTATAGCGGCGCCTCCCAGACCACCGCAACGGTCGGCTCGGCGGTGTTCGCGGCGGCGGCGGAATGGAAGCGACGGCTGCTCAGGCTGGTCAGCGACGACGAAGGGACCCCTTTCCACGGCTTGGCGCCGGACCGGCTCACCGTCGCCGACGGCGACGTGGTGGGCCCCGGCGGCAACCCGCGGATCCCGGTGACGGGGTTGCTCGACCGCGGGGCCGAGCGCTACCGAACAGAGCTGAGCTTCAACATGTCCGCCGACGCGGGCGATCAACGCGACGCGATCTCGCAGTCCTTCGGTGCGCATTTCTGTGAAGTCGAAGTCGACGAGCAGATCGGCCGCGCGACCGTGACACGCTGGGTCGCCGTGCTGGACTGCGGCCGCGTCCTCAACCCGAAACTCGCGCGCAGTCAGGTGATGGGCGGCATCACGTTCGGCTTGGGCATGGCGCTGATGGAGCAGGTCCCGTACGACGCGGCCACCGCACAGTTGATCGGGGAGTATTACGTGCCCACCCATGCCGACCGTCCCGACTTCGACGTCTCCTTCGTGGACACCCCCGATTTCGGGTTGGATCCACTCGGCGTTCGCGGGATCGGGGAGATCGGGGTGTGCGGTGTCCCGGCGGCCATCGCCAACGCCATCTTTCACGCCACCGGCCGCAGGTTGCGCGAGCTGCCGATCACCGTCGAACATCTCATGACACCGTTTGCGACGCCGGAGGGGAACGGCTGATGGATGCAGCTGCCGAATGCGAGATCGCGCTGGGCGTCAACGGTACGACGCATCGGGTACTCGTGGACGTCCGCACCACACTGCTCGACCTGCTGCGAGAGCGCTTGGGATTGACCGGCACCAAGAAGGGTTGCGATCACGGGCTGTGTGGCGCTTGCACGGTGACCGTGCGCGGGGAGCGGGTGCTCAGTTGCCTGTCGCTGGCCGTGTCGATCGATGGCGCGGAAGTCCTGACCATCGAGGGCGTCGCCGACGGCGACGATCTGGATCCGCTTCAGGAAGCGTTCCTCGAGCACGACGGTTTTCAGTGCGGCTACTGCACCGCGGGCCAGATTTCGTCGGCGCGTGCGATGCTGCGCGAACACGCTCGCGGCGATCTGTCCATGGCTTCCTTCGAAGGTGACCGCCAGGCGGCGCTGAACGGTTCGATCCCGCTGACGGAGAACGAGATCAAGGAACGCATCGCCGGAAACATCTGCCGGTGCGGGGCATACGCCAACATCGTCGACGCGATCGCGGCGGTTGCGGAGGCGAGGCCACAGTGAAGACGTTCGCCTATCAGCGCGCCACCTCGGTGGCCGACGCGATCACCGCGGCGGTCCAGACGGGGGGCGTGTATCTCGCGGGCGGTACCAATCTCGTTGACCTGATGAAATATGGCGTCGTCCAGCCGCCGGCGCTGATCGATATCGGCCGACTCGGCCTGACCTCGGTGACGGCGACCGAGTCGGATGGGGTGTACATCGAGGCGGGCGTCACCAACAGCGCGCTCGCCAACCACACGCTGATCCGAACCCGCTATCCCGTTCTCTCCCACGCGATTCTGAGCGGCGCGACCACCCAGCTACGCAACATGGCGACCGCGGGCGGCAACCTGCTGCAGCGCACCCGCTGCCCTTACTTCATGGACACCGACTTCGCGAAGTGCAACAAGCGCGCACCCGGTTCGGGCTGCGCAGCACTGGACGGCTTCAACCGGGAACACGCCGTTCTCGGCGCGGGGCCGCGGTGCGTGGCCACAAACCCCTCCGACATGGCGGTGGCCTTGGCGGTGCTCGACGCCGTTGTGCACGTGGCGGGCCCCGGGGGCGTGCGCCGTGTGCCGATCGGCGAGTTCTTCCGCCTGCCCGGCGATACACCGGAGATCGACAACGCCCTCGAGCCCGCCGAATTGATCGTCGGCGTCGAATTGCCGCCGTCGCCCTACGCGGCGAAATCCTGGTACCTCAAGGTGCGGGACCGGCACAGTTATGCGTTCGCGTTGGTATCGGTGGCGGTCGGCCTCGCGCTGTCCGACGGCGTCATCACGTCGGCGGCCATCGCACTGGGCGGCGTAGCGCCCAAGCCGTGGCGGTTGATCGAATCGGAGGCCACGCTGGTCGGGAACGCGCCGGGTCCGCAGGCGTTCCGTGCCGCCGCCGAAGCCGCCATGTCCGGTGCGCAACCGTTGAGCCAGAACGCATTCAAGATCGACCTTGCCCGCCAAGCCGTGGTCCGGGCGTTGAAGCTCGCCACCAGTGCGGCCGGCTAGGTTGCTCCACCGCGAGGGCGGGCGATCGGCAGGGCCCGGCCCGAGGGTGTGATGTGATCGCGCCCACCGAACGCTGGCTACGCAACCGTAGGTTACGGTACCGTAGGTTTCGTGAGGCCCACAGAGTCGACCACAATGGTGAGTGCAAGCAAGACGCAGCATCGTGAGCAGGAGCTTCCCCTGGGCAGACGTAACCCATCGATCGCGGGCAACGTCGTCGACACCAAGCGGCCGGTGGTCGCGGGTGCCGAGCGACACCCCGGCTGGCACGCGCTGCGCAAGCTGGCCGCGCGCATCACCACGCCGCTGTTGCCCGACGACTATCTGCACCTGGCCAACCCGCTGTGGTCGGCACGCGAGCTGCGGGGCCGCATCCTCGAAGTGCGCCGCGAGACAGAGGACTCGGCGACCCTGGTGATCAAGCCGGGATGGGGCTTCAACTTCGACTACCAGCCGGGCCAGTACATCGGGATCGGCCTGCTGATGGACGGGCGCTGGCGCTGGCGGTCGTATTCGCTGACCTCCAGCCCGGCCGAGACGTCCGGATCGGGCTCCGCGCGCACCGTGACCATCACCGTCAAGGCGATGCCCGAAGGATTCCTGTCCACCCACCTGGTGGCGGGCGTCGAGCGGGGAACCATCGTCCGGCTGGCCGCCCCGCAGGGCAACTTCGTGCTGCCCGACCCGGCGCCGCCGTCCATCCTGTTCCTCACTGCCGGATCGGGGATCACGCCGGTGATGTCCATGCTGCGAACCTTGGTGCGCCGCAACCAGATTGGTGACATCGCGCACGTGCACTCCGCGCCCACCGAGTCCGACGTCCTGTTTCGCGCCGAGCTGGCGGCGCTGGCCGTCGAACATCCGGGCTATCGCCGCACGCTTCGGGAGACCCGCTCGCAGGGCCGTCTCGACCTTGCGCTGCTGGACCGCGAGGT